>DAOQNO010000254.1:0-3024 GCA_035332125.1 Elusimicrobiota bacterium
GTGGCCCTGGCGGCCGGGGTGGCCTTGCCCTCCTCGCCCGGCTACATCGGAACTTTTGAGGCCGCCGGCGTGGGCGCTCTCGTCCTCCTGGGACGGGACCCCGTCGCGTCGCTTTCCTTCGTCGTCGTACTCCACGCGGGGCAGATTTTCGGATCGGCCATTTGGGGGGGGCCCGGCCTTTGGCGGCGGGGCCGGCCGGGCGCTGGGGCGGCCCCGGCGAATGTGATAAAATCCGCCCCATGACGCGGCGAAAACGTCTGGTCGCCTACGGGATTCTGGGCGCCGTCGCGTTGATCTCTCGGGCGGTGGGATGGGGGTGGGGATTCCCGCTCAAATTCGGCCACATTGACGAATCGGTCGTTCTTTTTTATTCCTTGCGGATTGTGGATGGGGCCTGGGCTCCCGGTTTTTTTGATTACCCGGGATTTTTCTTTTATGTTTTGGCCGGCGCTCTGCGGGCGACCCAAACTCTGGGGCATTGGGCGGGATGGGTCCCCTCCATGGGGGAACTGCTCTCCGGGTATCTGAACGGTGATTCCCGTTTTTTCCTTCTCACGGCCCGGGGATTGTCGATGGTTTTCGGATTGGCCACGGTGGCGTTGACCGCCGATATGGGACGCCGGCGGGCGGGGGAGTCCGTCGGGTGGGCCGCGGGCGTTCTACTGGCGGTGAATCCCCTTCACGTTCTGCACTGCCATTACGGCACCGTGGACGTCGCGGCGGCGTTCCTGACGCTGTTGGCCCTGGACCGGATCGATGTTTTCTGGGCGAACCCGACCCGACGAAACGGTTTGGGCGCGGCGGTGGCGGTGGGCTTGGGCGCGGCCACGAAGTATTACCCGGGGATTCTATGGCTGTTGGTGGTGGCGGAACCTTTTTGGCGGCGTCGACCGCGGGCCGCCGCCTGGGCGGCGGTGTTGACGGTGGCGGCCTTGGGCGCCTACGCGGTCGGGTCTCCGGAAACGCTGGTTTCGATTCGGGAATTCGCGCGGCGGTTCGGACACTTGTTCCCCAAAATTGTGGGGGCGCCGGGAACGGCGATCCCCTTGGTCTCGACGGTCCGGGGCCTGTCCGAGGGGCTCGGCCCCTTGGTTCTGGGGGGCGCTTTGGTGGGAGCCGTGCGGGTTTTGCGGGGAGGCCCGCCCGGGAAAGTCATCGTCGCGGGGGCCGGCCTGCTTCTGGGTTTTATCGGGTTTTGGCGCGGCCAATCGCCCCATTACGCCTTGGCGCTCTATCCCGTGGCGGCGTTGTTGGCCGTCCAAGGGTTTCAATGGACGGGTCGGCGCCATCGATGGTGTCCGGCGGTGTTGTGGGGAATGTCGATTTTGTTGTGTCTCGGAGGCGACGCCCGTGATTGGGCGATGTTGCGCGCTCGGGATTCGCGGTTGGAGGCGGGCGATTGGGTGCGGGCCCACGTCGCCCCCGGCGCCAAAATTCTCCGATCGGCCCACACGCCGGAATTTGGGGCGCGGGACGGGTATTCGGTCAAAGTCGATTTCACCAATCAATCGTTTAGCGACTGGGCTTCGGGGGGTCCGATTCCCGATTCCCTGCGGGGGTACGATTTGTTGATCTACGCAACTTACGAAAAGGCGGACGACGCTGTGCTGAAGGTCTTTATGAACCATTTCCCTTTGCGCCAATCTTTTGCGCGGCGGCCGCCCCGGTTCCCCCACCATCCGCGCGTTTTTATTTTCGACGGTCATGGCTGATCGAAAAACAAAAATCATCGCGGTGTTGCCCGCCTACAACGCCGAAAAGACCCTGGAGAAAACCCTGGCCGACATTCCGCGGGCGGACATCGACGAGATCCTTCTCGTGGACGACGCCTCGACGGACAACACGGTCGCCTTGGCCGAGCGGTTGGGGCTTCCCGTCGTCCGCCACCCGTCGAATCGCGGCTACGGGGGAAATCAAAAAACGTGTTACCGGGAAGCCCTCCGGCGCGGCGCCGACATCGTGGTGATGATCCACCCGGATTACCAATACGACGCGCGGCTCACCCCGCTTCTCACGGGATTCATCGAACGCGGCGTTTGCGATGTGATGTTCGGCAGCCGGATCCGAACCCGCGCCGAGGCCCTCCGCGGCGGAATGCCCGCTTACAAATATTTTTTCAACCGGGCCTTGACGGCCTTGGAGAATCTCGTGCTTGGACAGAATTTGGGCGAAACCCACAGCGGGTTCCGCGCCTATTCCCGGCGCGTGTTGGAAACCCTGCCCTGGGAGCGGAATTCGGACGATTTCGTCTTTGACCAGCAATTCATCGTCCAATCCGTGCATTTCGGTTTTCGCCTGGGGGACGTTCCCGTTCCGACGCGCTACGAACGGTCCTCCTCGTCCATTGGATTTCGTCGGAGCGTGATTTACGGTTTGGGAACCCTCTGGGTGCTGTGCCGGTGGGTGCTTCATCGATGGCGGTTGGTCCCGTGTCCCTTATTCGTCCCCAAGCCCTCTTAATCGTTTACGCCGCTTTTTTCGCCACGTTGGCGGCGTTTTATTTTCTGGAATACCCCCTTCCCGGATTTGGTTCGGCGCTTCTCAACGTCGCCTGGGCCGCGGGGTTGATGGTTCTTCTGGCCGGACTGGGCCGGCGTTTACTCCGTCGGGTGGCGCCGACGGTATTCGACGACCTCGGCGGAGATCCCGAGCGATTGTTGTTTTCCATCGGTGTGGGGGCCGTGCCCTTCGCCCTGGCGTTGTTGGCTCTGGGGGTGTCGGGCCAATTCAACCGGGGGGCCTTTCTCGTTTTAACCGTCGGCGCGGCGGTTCTGGCGGCGCGAGGAGCGCAGCGGGCGCGTCCGGGCCTGATCACGGTTCAGACGCCGCCAGCCGTCTACGTTCCCGTGGCAAGCCAGCTCCAATCCGTGATGGTTCGGCCCTGGCGGATGCGTGCCGCCTGGCCGGAGAGTTGCACGGCGATTCTCTGCGGGCCGGGGCTGGCCGCGCCTGACGCCCGCCACGAACTGGCTGCGGAAGTGGTTAGCCTGTGGCAGGAGTCAGACTTGCCGGTGGTGGTGGATG
>DAOQNO010000255.1:0-3009 GCA_035332125.1 Elusimicrobiota bacterium
TCAAGTCCCCCGATGGAACGCCCGAGGCGATGGTCATGCCCCAGCTGTCGTTCAACCCGGAAAGCCGGATGTGGTCCGGGGTGCTTCCGCCCAACGCGCCGGAACTGATGGTTAAATCGACGTTCGGCGTCGTGATTCCCATGAACGCGGCGTAGGGACCCGCGGACGGCGCTTTGTCTTCAAAGGGTTCGGGGTTGTAGGCCCCCGTGGAGCCCTTCGGTTGGGTATCGATCCAAGCTTCGATGGTGTAGTTCAGGGTCGGCACGAGGCCGCCCAGAGAATAAGGGAACGGGCCGCCGCCCACCGGGAATTCGATCGTCTGCCACTTGTGGGGCGGGTGGGCCAAATCGATGGCCCGGACAATCAAGCGCTGTCCGGATTGGCCGCTGTTGTTGAAGAGTTGGCCCGTCACCTCGGCCCTTGGAATCAAATTGACGGTGACACCCGACGTGCTGACGCTGTCCACCGGCGCCGTCCAATGGGCCGCCGGATCGTTGAAGGGGAAAGGACCGTACCCGCCCAGGGGTTCCGTGCTGCCCGGGACACCGTCGCCGTTGAGATCGCGGTAGGCGTAGAGGTAATATTCCGTCGGGTTACCGAAAAAGGGCAAGGCGGGAAAGGAAAACGGTCCGCTGCCGATCACGGACAGGGGAGCGCTGGCGATGAACACCGACGGGTCGTTGGCGAGCGCCGGGTCCGTCACGGGGAAGGTCGACACCATCAGGGCGACGCCCGACGGCGTCGCGGAGATGGTGGAGCTTTGAACGACGCTGCCCGAGATGGAAACCGCCGCCGTGGCCGGGGCCGCGCCCAGGGCCAACCCGATCCCCGCCAACCATCCCATCGCCCGCTTAATACTCATAACTGAACCCCATCATGTAGTTGGCGATTTTGTAGTTGTAGCGGAAAACCTTCTCGTATTGCATGTTTGAATCGCTCCAGGCCAGGGAGGTTTGAAAGCGAAGCCGCATGTTTTTGGCCACGGGGTAGGTCACGGCGAATTGGGTCGTGATCTCCGAGAGACTCAGCTTTTCCGATAAATAATCGCCGTTGCCGTCCTGGGTGGGCCGGTTGGAATAGGTTCGCCGTTGATAGGACGCCGACAGGGAACTCACCCATTTGGATTCGCCGAAGGCGGCGGACACCTGGGGCGACAGGCTCCATTGGCTGTAATCGTAATAGTTGGGCAAAAACACGGCTTTTCGGGCGTCAAAGTGATTTTGGTTGGAAGACTGGCTTCCGTAGGACAAGCCCAGCGTTCCCACCGCCCGGGCGGCGTCGCCCACGGTGAAGGGGTAGGCGGTTTCGACGTGGAGCGACAACGTCGTATCGGCGCGTTCGGTCCCGGTCAGTCCACCGTCGGATTTGACGACGGGTTGATCCCCGAAAGATCGCCGATTGATGAAAGCGGCCGCCTCCAGGCGGCCGGCCGCGGGCAGGGGCGACCACCAACCCAGGGTGATCAGGTGATTGGAGCTGTCCAACACCTTGGCGCCGGCCAGTTCCCGGGCCAGGGTCGGGTCCGCCGCCGACTCCAGGGATTCGTAGTTGGGAAACGTCAGTTGATAAAAATCGTAGGCGAATCGTCCGCCGGCGTTTTTGCTTTGATCGAACTCCGCTTCCAGGCCGCCGGACCATTTGCGGTAATCGAAGAGGCCGTCGCCCCATTGTTCGTCGACGGTTTCCCGAAGGAGTTCCAGCTTGGCGCCCGCCGAGGGTTTCAATTTCCAGCGTTCGCCCAAGGCGTGCACGCTTTTAACCAGCAGACCGTGGCTCATGGAATCCTGAAACAGGGTGCCGCCGCCCGCCAGTTCCTGGACGTCCCGGGTTCCCGAATAACTTCCGGCGTAGGTGGGCAGCAGGGTCCATCGATCGCTGAATTTGACGGCCGGCGTGTAGTGGACGTCGATGTTGCCGGCCAGGGCGCTGGAACGTCCTTCAAAAAAGTGTTGTCCGCCCATGAATTGCAGGGCCCAGAGCGGAGTGACTTCCGCCGCCCCGGCGCTGCCGGTCAACAACAGGACCGCGGCCCAAGCCGCCGGACGCCTCATTTGAGCAACCCCGACTTGATTAGAATTTTGGGTTCCACCACCAAATCGATTTTGCGCCCCTGGAACTCGGTCGCTTCGGTCACCTGCTCGTAGTTCCACTGAAGCAATTGGTCCTTGAACGCCGAACCCGTGGTCAATCCGTCAAAGGCGCTCACGGGGCCGATTTTCCCGTCGTCGGACATGATGTAGGTATTGACGGTTTCGGTGGTGCCGTCCCCGTAATACAGGGTGATCCGGTTGTGAAGAACGTCGGAGCCGGAGGGCGTTTCCGTCACGGGGAATACGCTTCCGCCCGCAAAGGTGTAGAGCGCGTCCTGGTCCTGGGCCAAAATGTTCGTGATGCCCAGGGAGCCGTCGGGCACGTAGGATTGTTTGCTGTTGCCGTTGATGAGATGGCTGTAACTGTTGAAGGCCGTGCGCCAATAGGTGTCGGCGCTCGTGAGCGTGCGGAAGGTGTCCTGGGACGCGTCGTACACCCCGGCGGCACCGCCGCCGGCGGTGAACTGGGCGTCGGTGATCGTGACGAACCGGTCGCCCACGGGGTCGTAAACTTTGTGAAACGTGCCGTCGACCGTTGTCGTGACTTCGTCGGCCAAAATCGTCCGGGTGTTGGAGGCGTCGGTGGGGTCCTCCAAATAATAATTGGTCCCATCGTAGGTGATTTTGACCAGGTGGCCGCCGGTGGCCTGGTCCAAAACCGAATCCCGCGTGTTGGATTGGCCCATTTCGTAGGAATCCAAATAGTAGTCGGGGGCGGCGGCGCCCAGTTGGCCGCGAACGCCGTTCAGGGCCACCGAGAGGTCGTCCGGCAGCGCTTGGTTGAAGACGCCCCGGTAATAAAAATAATCGAAGCGATTGTCCCGCTCGTTCAGAACGACCAGCTTAAAGGCGCGGTCCTGAAGATTGGCGGCCAGTTCCTGCGGGCGGCGGATAATGTATTCCTCCAGCCGCACCCGGT
>DAOQNO010000256.1:0-2998 GCA_035332125.1 Elusimicrobiota bacterium
GGCGTCCCCCACGCGGAACACGGTCACGTCGTCTTCCCACTCGCCCGTGAACTCCAGCGTGACCCCGCGCGGGACCTCCGGCGCGAAGGGGTTCGGCGCGCGCTCGGCGGGGGCCCCGGGCCACCGAACCTCCGCCGAAAAAGTTTTCAGTCGCGGCGGATCGAAGGGCGTTAAGGCGAACTCCGCGCTTCGATGTCCCCCGCCCTCCAAGCGGTAAAAAGTTTCTTCCCGCACGTTTTCCAGTACAAGGAGGCACCGATCGCCCTCGGCGACGCTCCAGGCCCGGCGCGCCCAGGGGCCGCGGGTTCCGCGCACCCAGGGCTCCGGCAGCGGGACCTCGGGGCCGGACAATTGAACCTCAACGGAAACCGATTCTCCCCGGGGGAACGAAAGGGAACCGGGCCGAATCGACCGAACCCCCGGCACCGCGTCGCCGCCGAAGGGCCAGAAATCGGCCGACGCTCCGGGCGCCCCCCGGGCCAAAATCGCCAAAAGCGCCAATCCCGCGATGCCCGCCAGCCAGCGGCCGCGCCAGGCCGCCGGCCAAAGGCGCGGCGCCGCGGCGGACAGGGAGGGCACCGGGACGGAGGCCAGGAGGAGTTCGAGGGCCTCGCCGCCGCGTTCCCGTCGGGAAAGTTCCCAGGCCGTCCACACTTCGTCCCGGGGGTGGCCGGGCCGGGCCAATCGGGCCGCGACGCCGCGAAGGCCCCAGGGGACCCGTCGGGCAAAATCGACGATGAGACCGGCCCCCGCCAGCGTCCCGGCGCCCCAAAGGAACGTGCGCGCCGCCGCCGTCAATTCGCCGAACGCCGCCAGGACGCGGAGGCCCCACAGCGTCCCAGCGAAAACCAGGAGACCCGGGCCCAGGGCCGCGGCCGCGCCACCCACCCCGGAAAGGATTCGGGCCCAACGCAATGTCCGGGCCAACCGTCGAGCGACGGCCCGCGCCCCCGGGGAAAGGCTCACCGTTCGCCCCTTCGTTTTCGAACCACCCATTCCAGGACCCAGCAGGCGAGCGCGGCCAACGCCCAGGGAGCCCCCGGCGCGTCGGCGACGGCCGCCCCGCTGGGCAAACCGTTGCGCCAACGCCGAAACCGCCGACGGATCCGAGAATCCGCCTCCACCGCCTCGCCCCCGGCGGCCGCGGCCAGGCGGGCCAGGGCGGCCGGGTCCGGCCGCACGTCCCGGGATTCGTCCCACTCCAGGGCCGCCTCCACCCACAGGCGGTCCCCGCCCAGGGGCGACCGCACCGACACCAGGTAATCCCCCGGCCGGGAAAAACGGATCGCCCCGGCGTACACCCCGGGGGACTCCATCGTCGGGCGAAGGACGCCGTGCTCGGCGCCGTCGGCGGAACGCCAGGACATGTCCACCGACGCCGGCGCTTCGATGCCCGTGAAGCGGACCGTCACGGGCCAGGAGACGCCCGCCGCCACGGGCCCGTCGGGTCGGTCGATCCGCCAGGCGCGACGGTCCGGGGATTCCCCCAGCCACCGAACGATGTTCTCCCAAAATCGCTGGTAAAGCCAGGGCCCCGGCGTGCGGACGCCCAGAGCCCAACGCCAATCCGTCAGACAAGCGAGAACCATAATCCGTCCCCGCCCCGCGGCCTTGGCCGACAGGTGGGGCGCGCCCCCCGGCGCTTCGGTCAAAGCCGCGCCCCCGGCCAGTTCGGGCCACCGATCGCCGGCGGAAGTTTCCAACACCGGCGCCTCGTCCCACCGGGCCCGATCCAACCGGAGGACGGATTGGGCGGCGGGGAGCGCCCGGACCGACCAGCGCCCTTCCGGCGCCGGCCGAAACCGGTCCGGCGGCAACAGGGATTCCAGGGCGTTCCCCCGGCCCGGGCCGCCGTTCGCCCAGTACCGTCCCTCGCCGGCGATCAACAGGCCCCCGCCTTTTTCCAAATAGTCCCGAACCGCCGCGGCGAACCGGGGGCCCAAACCGAAACCCGTCAGAGGGAAATTCTCCAGGATCACGACGTTGAAGGTTTTCAGCTGGGCCATCAACGTCTCGGCCGTGGGGAACGGAATCAGCGACAAATCCGTTTCGGAAAACCCCACGGCGTCCTCGGGATCGCGCAGGATGACGAAGGAGACGAGGTCCACCGCCGGGTCCGTTTTCAATTGGGCCCGAAGAAAACCGTAATGGGGGCCGGGCCGCCCGCACAGATACAACACCCGCATCCGGTCGCGCTGGACCTCCAGCGAAAAGGTCCGGACGTTGTTGTCCAAATAGCGCTCGCCGGGAAGGGCCTCGATTTCGGCGCGGTAACGCTCGGCGCCCGGGCCCGCGGGACGAAACCGCAGGACGGCCTCGCCGACCGTGTCCGTCGAGGCGGCCGCCACGCCCTCGGCGATCCGCCGGTCGCCGTTCCACAAGGACAACCGAAGGGGGGCCGTCCCCGCCGGGGAGCGGCGCCACCGCACGGTCACGGCCGTTTCGGTGCCGGCGACGGCGGTCGCCGGCGCCCCCAGGGATTCGACGGCCGCGTCCGCCGATCGATCGGGCGCGGTACCGACCGCCAACACCGGAACCCCCAGGGAACGGACGGCCGCCTCCCCCCCGGGCTCGCCCCGCCCGTCCGAAAAGAAAACCACGCCGTCGACGGCGGGCGCGAGGGTTTTCAATTGGGCCAGTTCGGAGAAATCGCTTCGGTCGGCCTTCGGCGATTCCCGGTCCAGCGCTTCGGCCGGGACCGGCCGAAGGCCGTTGCCCAGCACGAAATAGGAAATCGCGTCCCGACCGGAGGGAAAAAGCGTCGACGCCGCCCGTCGCGCCCGGTCCCACCGGGACTCCGCGCCGGCCTCCGCCGGCGACGCCATGCTGGCGGACCCGTCGAAAACCACGGCCAAGGACCGGGGCCCCCGGGCTCCGCCGAACTCCCGGACGACGAACAGGGCCAGGAGCGCCGCCGACGCCCCGCGCCACAACAACGCCCAACGCGGCGGCCGTTGGCGCGCCCACAGCGCCCAGGCCCCGCCGACCGCGAGGAGGA
>DAOQNO010000257.1:0-2996 GCA_035332125.1 Elusimicrobiota bacterium
GGTCGATCCCCCGGAGGGCGTGCACGGTCGTGTCTCCCATGGGGTAATCCTTGGTCAGGCCCCGGGCGGAAAAAACGGGTCGGGCGTCCATGGGGATAGGCTAACAGAAGGGGTCGCCCGGCCGCCATGTCGGCGATCATGGGTGGATTTTTCGACGGAATAAAAGGGGAAAAAGGGGGTATAATAGGAGGAGTTGGATGAAGGCAGCGCCAAGAGCAATTTGAGGATCTGGCATTTGCGCTCAGTACAAGTGCCGGGGGCGGCGCCGTAGGCGCCGAATTTAATTTAGAGGACAAGACGGCACCAACGCAGTGCTTTTGGTGCCCGAGGCGCGCCGCAGGCGCGACGGCTCCTCTGGGGGTGAACAGGGCTCGACGGAGATGCTGGAGGCCCTGGTCGCAGGTCGAAGTCGTCCGAGCTTCGTTAAAAAACGGGCACCAACACACAAGCGAACACTGAGTTCGCCCTCGCGGCCTAACACGCCGTGACGTTCGTCCCTTGACGCCGGCTGGAGGGAACGGACGTCATTAGCCGGCTGGCCGTCTCCCGCGCGTTTCGTCGGGAACGGTGAGACAACAACGGAGCTGGCGCTTGGGTGGTTCTGTCTAGGGACAACCCTCGCGCGAGACCAAACCTAGGCTAAGCCTGTAGGGACCGGGTTGACACGTCCTCGGACGCGGGTTCGATTCCCGCCACCTCCACCAATCGAAGGAAAAGGCCCGACCGCCAAAGCGGTCGGGCCTTTCGATTTTCACTCTCTAAGTTCGGTAGAATCTCCTCAGGGCCCCGTTTCCATTTAAACGGAGCCGAAAAGGGAAAGGGGGAGGTGCCAAAATCATTCAGTTTCGGAAGCCGTCGGGGCGGGGGGGCGCGGTCTTGGTCCGGTTGTCGAAAGAAGAAACCGGGATCCGCCGCCGCGCTGTCGTCCCGGACCCTCGGCGGCCCGCCTCGTTTCTTCCCGCGTCGTCCTCGCGCCATGGATCGTAAACAGTTCCCGGAAGGATGGTTTCGCCGCCATTTACTGCGCCCGCTGCTCAACCAGCTTCGCCGGGGGGCCACGCCCGAAGGGCTCGCCGTCAGCTGCGCCGTCGGCGTCGTTATCGGGGTGAATCCGGTTTTGGGATCGACGACCGTTCTTTGTTTGGTGGCGGGGGCACTGGGAGGATTGAATCACGTGGCGCTCCAAACGGTCAACCATTTGGTGTACCCCTTGCAATTGATCCTTCTGCCGGTTTTCGTCCGCTTAGGGGAATGGATTTTTCGATTGGACCCGGTGCCTTTGAACCCCATCACCCTGGTTCGGGAGTTCATGACTGGCCCGACGGTTTTCGTCCGCAAATTCGGTGGGTCCGGGCTGGCCGGGGTGGCGGTGTGGTCGGCGCTGGCGATGCCCACGGGCTTCCTCGCGGCCCGTGTTTTAACTGCGATCTTCCGCCCGCTTGCCAAGCGCAAAGGACGGGGGAGCCCTCCGGAGGACCCCCGGGCGATGTCCGCGGGAGGACGGGCGAGGTGAAGAAAACCTACTTAAATATGGTTCGCCGCATGGCCGACGAAGGGCCGCCCGAGTGGAGTGTTTACATCGTGCGGTGCGTGGACGGGTCTTATTACACCGGGGTGGCCAAGGACGTGGAGCGGCGGCTGGGTCAGCACAACGCGGGGAAGGGCGCCGCCTACACCCGGTCCCGGCGGCCGGTGGATCTCCGTTTCCGGGAGGACGGTTTCACCCGCTCCCAGGCCCTGGTGCGGGAAGCCCAAATCAAATCCTGGGACCGCCCCCAAAAAGAAAAATTCCTGGAAAACGCCGGCGCCAAAAAGAAAAAAGCCTCACGGCGTCGGCGTCGGGTCCCCGCGACGGGCGAGTAGCCGGACACCGGCCGCCGGGAGCCCGGGCGCCGGCGCATCGCGCCCGGCGGTGGGCGGCGCCGGGGGGGGGAGAGGCGCCGGCAACCAGGCGGGCATCGATCCCTGAAGGGACCGGGAGCGTCGGGCGGCTTCGGCCACAATGTCCGCGGCTTCCTCGGCCGCCGCTGGAACGGGAAAATATTTTTCCCGTCGCGTCAGTGGCACCAACGTCGTTTTCTCCCGGCGCCCTCCTCGAAAAACGCAACGCAAAAGGTAATTTTGGTCCCGCCGTTCGCCCCGCTGGTCGAAAAGCAGATTCCCCAAACTGTACGCGATCAATCCCCCGTGGTGCTCCTCCAAACCCTGAAAGACGTGGGGGTGGTGGCCCAGCACCAGGTCGGCGCCGGCGTCGATGATCCGCCGGGCCAACCGTTGTTGGCGTTCCGTGGGGCGATCGGCGTATTCGATGCCCCAGTGAAGCGACACGACGAGCACGTCGACCCGGGAACGCCACCGGGCGACGTCTTCCAAAATCAACGCCGGACGAAGCGCCGACACCCCGGCCCGGTCGCGCTCGGCGAAAACCCGGGGGGAATGGGCGTCGGCGTAAGCCAAAAAGCCGAATCGGACGCCCCGGCGCTCCACGACCCGCAGCGCCCGGGCGTCGGCGGCGTTGACGCCGACCCCGGCCCACGCGAGGCCCGCGGCGGACAGCGCCGCGGTGGTGTGGGCGACGGCTTCCGCGCCGTAATCCATGCCGTGGTTGTTGGCCAGGGACAGGAGGGTGAACCCGGCGTCTTTCAACACCGCGGCGGTTCCGGTGGATCCCAGGAAATTGAAGGGTTTTTCGGGGAACGCGGGCGAGAGGCCGGCGGGTCCCAGGGGCGATTCGAGATTGGCGAAAAAAATGTCCCGGGGGCCGGCCAGCCCGCGGAGGCCGTCGAACAACGCGGGGAGTCCCCGTCGCCGGGCGAGGTCGCCGATGTGGCGGGCCACCATGACGTCGCCGCCCGCCCAAAAGACGACGGAGGGAGTCGCGGGCGGGCGAACGCCGGGGTCCAATGGAAGCGGCGGGGCCGCGGCCAGGGAAACGCCGCCCAGAACAAGACATCGCCCAACGACGGACCACCGCCAGCGGTCGATCATAAAAGGGG
>DAOQNO010000258.1:0-2991 GCA_035332125.1 Elusimicrobiota bacterium
GTGGAGGACGTGGCCTTGGCGGAACCGGGGCTTGAACTGCGAATTCTCTCGGAGGACCGCGCGCCCCTGGTGCTCCCGGCCGTTCCGCCCGGCGACGGCGACGCGTGGCGCGACCGCCTGGCCCGCCTCTGGGGGGCCGACCGGGCCGCGACGCTCAAGCCCGTCGACGCCCGGGGCGCCAACATGAGCGTGACCGGATGGGTTTCCGACGTTCTACGGCCCCAGCCCACCGGCCGTTACCAACGGTTTTTCATCAACCGGCGCCCCGTCGTCAACCGCCGGCTCTCCCACGCCCTATACGACGCCTACCGGGGCCGGCTACCGGTCGGCCAACACCCGGCCGCGGTGCTGGTCCTCCAGATCGATCCCGAATTCGTCGACGTGAACGTCCACCCGACCAAAAAAGACGTGCGCCTGTCCCACGAAGACCAGGTGCACGGGTTTTTGAACCGCGCCGTCCAGGAGGCGCTCGCCCGGGACGTTCAAACCGCCCGGGCTTTTGGTCCCGGGCCGGACCGACCGGACGCCGCGCCCTCCCGGCCGCCCCCCTTCGCCTTTCCCCGTCCGCCCTCCATGACCGAAACCCGGGCCGCTTTTGAAATTCAGGCGCCGTTGACCCCGGCGCCGCCCGTGGCCGAGTCCCCCGGGGCCGAGGGGGGATTTTCGAGGGATTGGTTCCGCGCTATTTCTTTCGCCCCCCTGGCCCAAATCTACGCCACCTACTTGTTGGCCCAGGCCGAGGGGGAATTCTTTATCTTTGACCAGCACGCGGCCGCCGAACGGGCCCTGTACGAACGGTTGGCCGCCGACGCCGAAACCGGCGCCCGTCAGGGACTGCTTCTTCCCTGGGTCTGGGAACCGGCGGGGGAGACGGCGGCCCTGGTCGCGGAGCAACGCCCCGCCTTTGAATCCCTGGGATTCCGGCTGGAAGCGTTCGGCGCCGCGTCCTTCCGGGTCACGGCCGTGCCCGCCGCCTTGGGGGATTCGCCCCGGGTGCGGGACGTGTTGGAGGGATTGGCCGAGGACCTCGCCGCCGGGAAGATTCCCCGGGGACTCGAAGCCCTTCGCGTGCGCGCGGCCTGCCGGGGGTCCTTGATGGCGGGGGCCGTCCTGACCCCGCCCGAAATGGCGGAGGTCATCGCCCGGCTTCAGCGGTGCCAAAGCCCCTGGACCTGCCCCCACGGGCGTCCCACGTTTCTCCGTTTGACGAACGAAGACCTGGCAAAACGATTCCGCCGGATGTAGAGTTAAGCGTCACCATGACGCCACCGACTCTGTGGGATCAAGCCCTCGCGCAATTGGACCGCGGCGCCCAACGCCTCGGCCTCGAACCCTACATCGTCGAACGCCTCCGCCACCCCAAACGCATTCTGGAAGTGTCCGTGCCCGTTCGCCGGGACGACGGCTCCGTGAAGGTTTTTCGCGGCTACCGGGTGCAACACAACGTCGACCGGGGCCCGGCCAAGGGCGGAATCCGCTATCACCCCGATGTGTCGCTGGACGACGTCGCGGCCCTGGCGTTTTGGATGACGATGAAATGCGCGGTCGTCAACCTGCCCTACGGGGGGGCCAAGGGGGGGGTCGTGTGCGATCCCAAAACCCTTTCCGAGGGGGAACTGGAACGATTGACCCGACGCTACGCCTCGGAAATTTCCATATTGATCGGTCCCGACAAGGACATCCCCGCCCCCGACATGAACACCAACGAAAAAATCATGGGGTGGATCATGGACACCTATTCCTCCCAGGTCGGCCATTCGGTCCCCGGTGTGGTCACGGGGAAGCCCGTGGAAATCGGCGGAACGTTGGGGCGTCGGGAAGCCACGGGGCGGGGGGTTTTCTTCATTGTCCAGGAATTGGCCCGGGTGAAGAATTGGCAACTCAAGGATCTCCGCATTGCCGTCCAGGGCTTCGGCAACGTCGGCTCCAACGCCGCGCGCATTCTCCGGGAAGCCGGGGCCCGCGTCGTTGCGATTTCGGACGCCACGGGCGGCGTGGCGGACCCGGCCGGCGTGGACGTGGACGACGCCCGACGACACTGCGAGAAAGAAACGTTGGCGACCTATCGAAAGGGTCGCCCCCTCACAAACCGGGAACTCTTGGAATTGGATTGCGATGTGCTGATCCCCGCGGCCCTGGAAAACCAAATCACGGCGGAAGTCGCTCCCCGGGTGAAGGCCCGGTTCATCGTGGAAGGCGCCAACGGGCCGACGACCACCGAGGCCGACCGCCTCCTCAACGAGCGGGGGGTCACCGTGGTGCCCGACATCCTGGCCAACGCCGGCGGCGTAACCGTCAGTTATTTTGAATGGGTCCAGGATCTGCAGGCTTTTTTCTGGGACGAGGGGGAAGTCCGGGACCGCCTCCGGGCCATCCTCCTACGGGCCTTCCAGGACGTCTGGCGGGTGGCGGGGGAGAACAAAACCGATCTTCGGCTGGCCGCCTTTTTGGTGGCCTTGGACCGATTGGCCAAGGCGATACGTCAACGGGGGCTGTTTCCATGATTGACAAGCCCATCCAATTCCTTTAAATTCTAAAAATGGAACGCCTCCTTCCGATCTGGAACACGTACGTGGAGCTCATGGGCGACCCGACCTTTGCCATCGCCTCGGCCCTGGCCGTGTTTGGGTTGATGGTTTTTCTGGCGTTGATGGTCAAATTTTTCAAGGCGGAAAAGGCGCCGGATTTGAACTCCCTTTCGGGGGGAGTGGACCCGTCGGCCCTGACCCCGCCCAAGCCCGTCAAAGACGCCCCCAAGGCCGACCCCCCGGTTCCGGCGTCCACCGCCACCACGAAATTGACTCCGCCGCCCGAGCTCGCCGCCACGATGGTTTTGCCGCCGGGCGAATTGCCCCGCCCCGCCGCGCCCCCGCCCCCCGGTTCGGTGGACGTGGCCATGTACGAATTGCTCGTCCGTCGGGTGGCTTCCCTGGAAGGCGAAGTCAAGAAAGACCCTTTGTTTCTGGATCCGCTTCTGAAGCGTCTAAGCCT
>DAOQNO010000259.1:0-2991 GCA_035332125.1 Elusimicrobiota bacterium
ACGTTGGGCAGGTACGCCGTCTCCACGCCGTCAAATCCAACGGCGCTGATCCGAAGATTTTCGGGCAAATTTCGGACGCCGGTCCGGGAGATGGATTGGGCGAAAATTTCGCCCGGTTGTCCCGGAGATTCGAAATCGGAACGGTAGTCGCCCTGGTTCCAAACGACCGCGTAGATTTGCGCGCCCACATCGAAGGCCACGTCGGGCATGACCGCGTCGGCGAAGGGGTCCGTCACCGGCGCGGCGAAGGGGACCCGCCGGGCAGGCGTTTCAAGAATCGGGGGGTTGTCCCAGGTGCCGATCCGGAAATCGTCGTCCCCCGTTTCCGCGCCCACGGCGGTCAGCCGCTGGCCGTAAATCTCGTATTTGATGTCCATGCACCCGTCGTTGCAGACGTCCACGGGCTCTTCCTCGTTGCCTTCCCAGACCACCAGGTATTGATTGTCCAGGGGGTTGTAGGCCACCCGGGGCGAATGGGCGTTGGTGTCCGTGGAACCCAAGGCCCCCATGTCGCTCACGGGAAAATCGTTCACGCCGATCTCGGCGCCGTTTTCGTCCAGGCGCTGGGCGAAAATTTCGTTTTCCGAGACGTCGTTCGGGGCTTGGTCGTCCTGGCCTTCCCAAACAACCAGGTATTCGTTGGCGCGGGTGTTCACCGCCACGGCGGGGAACCGGGCGAAATAGGATTCGTTGCCGTCGGGCCCCATGTCGCTGATTCGAAAATTCTCGCCGGGGTGGGGCTGGCCGTCCGCGCCGTTCACGAGGCGGCCGTAGATTTCCATCAGGCCGTCCGTGGCGCCGCTTTGCCAGACCACCAGATAATCGTCCGTGTTCGGGTTGTAAGCGACGGACGGCGAGTAGCATCCGACCCCCGCCGTGTCCCCGTCCAGGTCGGCAAAACCGCTGATCTGGGTTTCGTTGCCCAACCGGGTGCCGTCCGCCGCCAACCGTTGGACCCAAATTTCCCGATTGTTGCCGGCGTTGCTTTCAAAGGCGAGGAGGTATTCGTTCCGCTGGCGGTCGTAGGCGATGGCCGGGGAACGCGCGAAGACCGCGAGATCGAAGTCCGTCCCCGCCGTGGTCAGCCGGAGCTGGCCGCCGATGGCGTCGCCGGAGGTCCCGTCGATCCGCTGGCCGAAAACCTCGATTTCGTCGTCGGCGGGCGGGTCGTCGTCGGTGTCGCCGGCGTAGACCACCAGGTATTCGTTGTCCTGGCTGTTGTAGGCCACGGCCTGGATCCGCTGGGCGATGTGGCTGAAAGGGAGAATGCCGGTCGTGGGCACGCCGTCCACCCCCATGCGACTGACCCGGAAATCGTCGACCCCCACTTCTTCCAGGGCGTGGAGATCGGGGACGATGAGGAGGCAAAAAAACGCCGCCGCGATGGGGGTGACGCGCTTGATCATTTTATCTCGTTGTCGGAAGTTGAAATGAAGGAGCGGAGGAGCCGCGGTATTATACCACGGAAATTCTAAATTCGGACGGCCGCCAGGCGCCCCGGGGGGAGGTTTCGGTCGTGGGGAACGCGAATATAGTTTTCGGTCCAGCCTTCCCCCTCGGGTTCGGTGACCACCTGGCGCACGGTGCCCGCGAAGCGGGCCCGAAATTGGGCTTTCAGTTTTTCCCCCAGGGCGAGGAGCGCCTCCACCCGACGGCGCTGCACGTCGTGGGCCAGGGGCGGGAGCTCGGCGGCCTTGGTGCCCGGCCGTTGGGAATAGGGGAACACGTGCAGGCCCGAGAGGGCCAGGGACTCGATGCGCGCGTAGGTGTTTTCAAAAGCCGCCTCGGTTTCCGTCGGGAAACCCACCAGGACGTCCGCCGTGAGCCCGCAGTCCGGCAGGTGGCGGCGAATGAATTCCACCCGCTCCCGGTATTTTTCAAAGACGTACCACCGGCCCATGTCCTTTAAGACGCCGTCGTCCGCCGACTGCATGGGGATGTGGAAATGGCGGCAGATTTTTGAATTCCGGGCGGCGAGCAAAACGATGTCGTCGGAAACTTCCGTCACTTCCAGGGAGGAAAGGCGGATGCGGAAGTCGCCGGGGATCTCCACCAGCCGTTCCAGGAGGCCCGCCAGGTCGAACCGTTGGCCCTCCAAGGAGCCCTGATACAGGCCCAGGCGAATGCCCGTCAAAACGATTTCCCCGTGGCCGGCGGCGGCCAGGGTCGTGATCTCTTGGATCACCTGGTCGGCGGGCTTGTTCCAATAACTGGGCCGGGTTTGGGGGATGATGCAATAGGTGCACGGCGCCCGGCAGCCGTCCTGGATTTTAACGAAGGCTCGGGAACGGTCCGAAAAACGGGAGAGGCCGAAGACCTCGGGGGCCACTTCGAAGCCGACGCAGGCGGGCAGGCTGTTTTTCTCGGCGTTGGAATAGACTTCCACCCGGGGCGACAGGGCCCGGAGCTCCCCGGGCGCGTGGGTGGCGTAACAGCCGGTGACGACGACGCGGGCGTGGTCGTTTTCCCTCAAAAGGCGGCGGACGAATTGTCGGCACTCCTGGTCGGCCTTGGCCGTCACGGAGCAGGAATTGACCAGGCAGAGGTCGGCGTCGGCGGGCTTCTCGACGGTGACCGCCCCGCCGGAAGCCATTTTTTCCCGGAGAAGCTCGGTGTCGTATTGGTTGGCTTTGCAGCCGAAAGTGTGGAAGTAAACGCGGCTCAAGGGGTGTGCCGAATAGTCCGAACCCAGGCCCCGGCCAATCCGCCCAAAATAGCGATGGAGGAAGCCACCACGGCGACGGGCACGGCGATGCGCCAATAATCGGGTTGCATCAGCACGGCCGCCAGGGGCGCGCCCTGGGGGTTCGCCAGGCTGGCGATGGCGGGGGCTTCCGTCATGGCGTGGCGGGTGAGTTGTTGCAAAGCGAAGGGAAGTCCCACGATCACGCCGGAAAGCCAGGCCTGCCGGCCGGCCACCACCCCGGCGGCCAGGCCGATCAAAAAGAGCCCCAAAAGAATGCCCACGGGCTCCAGCAGGTAGAAAAGCCC
>DAOQNO010000260.1:0-2957 GCA_035332125.1 Elusimicrobiota bacterium
ACCACCGGCATTTATTTATTGATCAACTTGGTTTACGTCCTGTATTTGCCCTTGGACGAGATGCGCGTGACGGATTTGGTGGCGGCGGGGGTCATGGATAAGATATGGCCCCGGGGGGGCGGGTCGATCGTGGCCGCCATGGTCATGGTGTCCACCTTCGGGGCGTTGAACGGATTTATTTTTTCCAGCGGCCGTTTGCTCTCGGCCCTGGGCCAAGACCACGCCCTGTTCAAAAAAATGGGCGTCGTGTCCGCCCGCACCCAAACCCCGGCGGCCGCCCTGGCGGCCAACGCCGCCCTGGCGCTGATCTTGGTGTGGACCGGGACCCTGGACAAAATCGTGACCTACACGGAGGTCGTGATTTATTTATTTTTTGCGGCGACGGGGGTTTCGCTGTTCGTTTTCCGACGACGGGAAGGGGCGGTCCCGGGCGGGTACCGCGTGTGGGGCTATCCGTGGACGCCCCTGGCGTTTATTCTGCTCAACGTCGCCATCGCCCTGAACGGCGTGGCCGAGGAACCGGCGGTGGCCCTGGCGGGCATCGGCGTGGCGGCCCTCGGGTTCCCCCTCTATTGGGCGTCCCGGCGCCTCGGACCGAAAACCTAATCGCGCATCTTTTTTACAAACCGCTTCAACCCCCGAAACATCGCCTCCGCGCAGTCGCACTGAAACGTTTCCGTTTTAAGGAGTTCCTCCTCGGGCGGCCAAATCACGTACGCCGATTCCGTCAACACCGCCGGCATTTGGGAGGTGCGGGCCAGGGCCAGGTTGCCGTAGTGCAGTCCGTCGTCCCGCAAATGGGTGGAGCGGAAGGCCTGGGCCCGACCGAAAATGTCCCCGTACGCCTCGTGGATTTCCGTCGCCAGGTCTTCGCTTTGGGGGTGGTAATAGTAGACCCCGTAACCGTTCCGCTCGAAGGGATTGGCGCCGTCGGGAAGGGCGTTGTTGTGAACGCTGATCAAAACGTCCCCCCGGGCCGCCCAGGCCAATTTGGGACGGTCGTATAAATTAACGTTTTCCGTGCCCGATCGGAGCATCACGACCTCGGCTTTTTCCGATCGGAGTTTCCGTTCCAGGCATTTGGCGATGGCCAAATTGGCGTCCTTTTCCAGTAGGCCCGTCGGTCCCCGGGAACCGATGTCCCAGGAATGCCCCGCGTCCACCACGATCTTAAGCCCCTCCAGGGATCCGTCTTTGGGGCCCGGCGGCGGACGGCGCAATTCCAACACAAAAGTCGAATTTTCGTAGCGGGCGTCGTACCCCCACCAGCGCCGGGGGCGGGTGTGGATTCGAAGCCGGTAGGTGTCCGCGTCGTCCTGGAACCATTCCACCCGGCGAACCGCGCCCTGGGGCGCGTTGTAGTGCACCCAATCGGTGTTGGAGGCCACCCCGTAAAAAAGGACATCCAGCCCCGCGCCGTCGTCCAGGGGGCGAACTTCCATCGGCACCCGCTGGCCCAAATTCATCCGGACCACGGTGTGGCGGCCGGCGGGTTCCACGGAGACGGCCCCGGCCAGGGTGCGGGGCGGCGGCGTGCCCGACGGCAAAAAGCGGACTTCGTCGGCCCCGATCCAGGCCTCCCGGGCGGCGGAGAGACGGACCCGCAGCTCGTTCCCGCGGCGGCCGGTCACCCACAGCCGGGTTCCCGGAGGCGGAAACATGACGTACCCGGCCTTTTCGCCGGGAAAGGGGGCGGAAGCCGCCCGCAGGATGGCCAAATCCGTCGAGACTTCGACCACCCAGGGAGACTCCTCGTCGAACCGCCAAATTTTTCCGGGGGCCGTGGAGGTGTCGTGGGCGCCGTTTTTGGCCGTCAACGTGACCTTGATCGAAGCGCCCTCGAATTCGTCGCCGGGCCGCACCACGTAGGAACCCCGGTAGGTTCCCCGGGACACGGCGCTTTCGGCGAGGGGGTGCTTTTTTTTGCTCCCCGAAAAAACGAACCCGGCCTCCTGCCCCGGACTGCCGACGGCCGTCACCGTGATCACGTCCCCCGCGGTGACTTCGGCGTCGACGTCCGGCGTCAACACGCGCACGTTGAGCGGCTTGACCGGCGGAACGCCCGGCGGACCGGCCACGTAGACGCGCCGCGTGAAGTTGAAAACGTCGGTGCCGCGGGTCACTTCAAATTCGATGTCGTTGGCCCCCGGGGTGTAGCTCACCATGGCGATCCAGCCCCCGCCGGGATAGACCCGGATCGACTGGCCGTCGATCGAGAGGCGGGAACCCGGGTCCACGGAACCCAGGACAAAAGAGGATTTCACGTAGGGCAGGGAGGCCCCCTCGGGCGGATGGACGACCCGCAAGGCGGCGCCGGGCGCGGGCGTCGGGGCGGTGGAGGTGAGGGCGGGACCCGAACTGATTTGAACCGGCGGAAAATCGTCGCCCATTTCAACGGACGCCGGCGGCTCGGCCCGAAGCACCGCCGGTCCCGCCACCAACAAAACCATCGCCCAACGTTTCATGGAAGTTCCTTCATCCCCACCGGGAGGAAATCTGAGCCACGACCAACCCAAAATAGGTGCCGACCACGTTTCCCGTCACCGCCAACAGCAGACCCACGGCGGAAAGGGCGGGCCGGTAAACAGCGCTGACCATCGGCGCCGACACGACCCCCCCCGACGCACGCCTGACTGGCCGAGGCCAATAAAAAAAGCGGAAGCCGAAACAGGCGACCGCCCGCCCATAGAATTACCGCATGAACGGCCAAAATGCAAGCGCCGACCGCGAGAAAATAGGGGGCCCGGCCCAGGGCGGCCAAGGAGGCCCGGGCGCCGAGGGAGGCCAACAGGACATAAAGCACCGTGGTCCCCCACCGTTCGGTGCGCTCGGGGGTGGCGCGGAACCCTCCCGTCAGGGAAACGGCCAGGGTGAGGGTCGTGACCGTCAAAACCGCCCAAGTGGACGGCGACAGGGTGGCCGCCCAGCCGGGCGCCACCGTCGCCACCGCGGCGGTC
>DAOQNO010000261.1:0-2956 GCA_035332125.1 Elusimicrobiota bacterium
CCCAATTGAGCGGCGGGCAGCGCCAACGCGTGGCCATCGCCCGAGCCCTGGTGGGTTCCCCGCGGGTGGTTTTGGCCGATGAGCCCACCGCCAACCTGGACACCCACACCGGGGAAAAAATTTTAACGCTCATGAAGGAATTGAACCGGGAAACCAAGGCCACCTTTATATTTTCCACCCACGATCCGCAAATCATGGCCGCGGCCGATCGGGTGGTCCGTTTGCACGACGGCCGGATCGCGGCGACCTAATGTTCTACTGGACGCTCCCCCTCCGCAACATTTTTCGCCGACCCGGGCGGACCCTGGTGACCCTGGCCGCCATCGCCTTCGGCTCCGTGGCCCTCATTTTCGCGGGCGGTTTCATCGACGATTCCCTGGTCCAGCTTCGGGAAAGTTACATCCGGTCCCAGTTCGGCCACCTCCAGATTTTTCAAAAGGGCTATCTTCGGTACGGGGCCGCCCGGCCCTTCGCCTATCTTCTTAAGAATCACAACCGGGTTATGGACGTGGTGCTCGCCCACCCCGACGTGGACATCGTCACCCCGCGCATCGAATTCGCCGGGCTGATCAGCCGGGGAGAAACGTCGGTGTCCTTCGTGGGGCAGGGCGTCAATCCCCGGGGCGAAAGCAAGATGAACACGATGTTTCGGATCGAAGCCGGCAAGAATTTGCAGGCCAAGGACAAATTCCAGGTGGTCATGGGCCGGGGGCTCGCGGCTTCCCTTTCGGCCAAGCCCGGGGACACGGCCGTGATCGTGGCCAACACCGTTCGCGGGTCGGTCAACGCGCTGGACGTCACGGTCAAAGGGATTTTCTCCACGAGCGCCAAAGCCTTCGACGACCACGTTCTGCGAGTGCCTTTTTCCACCGCCGCGAAGCTGCTGTACACCGGGGAGGTGCAGTCCCTGATTGTTCTCTTGAAAGACACATCGAAAACCCGGTCCGTTCGGCGGGACCTGGAAAAACTCTTTAAGTCCCGGGGGTACGCCACCGAAATTCAGTCCTGGGAAGACTTGGCGGACGTCTACAACAATTCCCGGGATTTCTTGAACCGGCAGATGGGCATCCTCCGATGGATCATCCTCATCGTGTCCGTTCTGAGCGTCGTCAACACGGCGAACATGGCGGTCCTGGAGCGCGTCGGTGAAATCGGCACCATGCGCGCCATGGGGACCAGTCGATGGAAAGTCATGGCCGTGTTCATCATGGAAGGCCTTTTGCTGGGCCTCATGGGCGGGGCCTTGGGGGCCCTGGCCGGCGTCGGGGTCGCGCGATGGGTGTCCCATTTCGGCATTCCCATGCCGCCCCCGCCCGGATCGACCATGGAATGGGTGGCCCACATTCGCCTCGTGCCCCGGGTCTTCGCCCAGGCTTTCGCCATCGCCGTGGGCTCGTCCTTTTTTTCGATCCTTTATCCCAGTTGGAAGGCGTCCCGACTCGAAGTCGCGGAGGCCCTCCGCCACCAGGTGTGACCATGAAAACCGCAACCCGTTGGACTCTCGTTCTCACAATGTTCGCCGCCCCTCTTTTCGGGCGTTCGGAGGAAATCACCGCCGACCGGGTGGTGGCCCTGGCCGACGCCGTGCGCAACCCCCAGGAGGATTACCAGGTCACCGCGATCGTGAGCGATTTTTCGCCCTCGGCCAAAGAACCGCGGCGGGCGGGGTACCAGATTTGGGTTCGGGGACGGGAGAAATCGGTCGTCCGCACGGCTTTTCCGGCCGTGGAGCGGGGAAAAAGCCTGCTCATGCTCGGTCGGAATCTCTGGATCATCATCCCGGGCACGTCCCAACCCATCCGCGTTTCGTTCCAGCAGCGGCTGATGGGCGAGGTGGCCAACGGCGATCTGTCCCGGGCGAATTTTTCGGGGGATTACAAAGCGGAGTTTTTGGAAATCACCGACGCCTATTATCGGTTGCAGCTGATGGCCAAAAGCGACGACGTCACCTATCACAAAATTCTGTTCTGGGTGGAAAAGAAGAAATACACCCCGATGAAAGCCGAATTCTATTCCATCTCCGGCCGCCACCTCAAAACCGTGACCTACGAAGGGTACAGCCGCCTGGGGGGCCGCCTTCGGCCGACCCGCCACGTGATCGAAAGCGCCACCGTCCGGGGCCAGAAATCGATCATCGATTTTTCGGACATGAAGGTGGGCCCCGTGGACGAAAAATATTTCAACAAGACGTACCTGAGGAAAATGTCCTAAACCGCCGGGGCGCCTCGGGCCCCGGTCACCACGTTCCCTGGGACGACGTTCCGGTCGCGCCGGGCGTCAACAACGGGTCGAGGTGGATGTAATAGCGTTTCGCGTCGTAGGGATCCACGTACACCTCCACGGAACGGCCCACCCATCCGGGCCCGGGATCGACTTCCAGCGGGGCCGATCGAAACAACCGCTCCTGGCCGTCCAAACCGATCGTCGCGCAGACCACCACCAGACCAGTCGTTTTCCCCATTTTCTTGACCGGCTCCAGGGCGCGCACGGTGGCCGTCACTTTGACCCCGCGCTTGGAATCGTAAAGCATCGCCCGGTGGATCCGCTGGTCGAAGGACGGCCCGAAAGTTTCGTCCGACTTCCCGATCATCACGAAGGCCGCGATGCCCGCCCCCAAAAAAACAAACCCGAAAATCGAGAGGACGAGGGGCCCGAGCCAAAATTGGCTGAAATCGGCGATCTGGGCGTTTGACGGATTGTCCGGCATGTACAAAAGTTCCACGGCCGAACCCACTTCGTAGGACGGGGAACTGGACCCCGTGCTGCCCCGGAATTTGTGGGTCGATCCGTCCGACGCCTGAAATTCCACCACCGGGTAATAGGAAAGGGACGCGACCTTTCGGCCGTTCACTTCCGAGACCGAGGTGGATTCTTGCAATTCGATCACGCGCCCCGCGGCGCACCGCCCGTGGGCGGCCAGGGCGTGCCGCTTGAGCCCCCAGGCGATCCCGCCGAT
>DAOQNO010000262.1:0-2933 GCA_035332125.1 Elusimicrobiota bacterium
CGCCGGGGCCGAGAGCGTCAAAGTGGCGCGCTCCCCGTTGGTTCCGGGCCAGACGATTTCGCCGGGGTTGGAGCTGCTCGAGGTCGGCACCGCGCCGCCGTCGACGTCCACCACGACGCGGGAAAGGTTTCCGGCCCGGAGCCGGAAAAGGGATTGGAAAGTCCACCGCCGCGTTTCGCCGGCGTTCAAGGTGCCCTCGTATTTGACCGCGTTGTCGGCCCAGACCCGCAGCCACACGAGATTTTGCGCGCGCACGGTGGCCGTGTGCTCAACGACCGCGGGCGTCGGCGCGGCCGCCGTGGACGTCAGAACGGCCGGCAGGGGTTCGGTGTCGCCGACGCTGTTGATGTTCAACGGTCCCGAACGCGGTCGTTCCTGCTGGGAACGGTAAAAATAGAATCCGGCGAGAATGACGAGCACGATGCCCAACATCACAAAGGGCAACCGAATTTGCAGAACGGACCCGCCGCCGGCGGCCTCGGGGACCGGTTCGGGATTGGTGAAGGCGGGTTTGTCGGTCTGGCCCAGTTGTTGGCGCAATTGGCGAAGGAGATCCTGGCCGTCCAGGCCGAGGAATTCGGCGTATTTCACCAGGAAACCGTCGAGGAACACCCGGGCGGGCAATTCCGCCCAGCGCTCCTCCTCGAGGGCTTTCAAGAACTTGGCTTGGATGCGGGTCGCGTCGGCGACGTCTTCGATGGTTTTGTTGTTCTGCAGCCGTCGGTTGCGCAGCGACTGGCCGATGGTGCCGGGGGCGATGTCGGTCATGGGATTCCTTCGATTTATTTCAATGGCGCGTCGATCACGTCGGTTCCCGCCGGAGGCGAAAACCGAAACGCGTCGGGGCTCAAAAGGACATTGATTTTAAAGTTTTTGACGGTGGTCGTGGCGGTGACGCTCTTGGACGACAATTCGGTTTTGACCGGAAGCCCCGTCGCCAGGTCCACCCAGACGCGCAGGTCGTAGGGAAACGCGCGGTCCCCCCGGGGGGTCAAACGGAGGACCGGGGTCTTCGCGTCCGGCGTTTCCAAGGCGATGTCGTATTTGGAGCGGAGCTCGGCCGTTTCCAACCGAAAGGGCGAGAGCCCCTGGGGGAAGCCCGCCGAGCGGGCCCAATTGTCCACGGAATCCCGAAGCACCTGGCCCCGGGCCGGCAGGTAAAACCACAGGTCCTTCCCGTCGCAGACCACCGTTTGGGGCTGGGGGGTTTTTTGATCGAGGCGAAAGCGATTGGGCCGCTCGAAAAGGGCCGCGCCCCGGGATTTGACCGACTCGCCCGTGAGCGGAATGCGGGTCACTTGCAGATAATCGAATTGAAGGCGCTGAATTTCGCTTTCGGCCCGTTGCAGGCGGGCCACGACGTCGTCGGCGGATTGCGCCCGGAGCGAAGCGGCCGCCGCGAGGAAAAGGCAAACCGGAAGGAGGCGTTTCACGCCGACGCTCTTTCCGACTGGGTCGGGGTCGTCGGTTCGTCCACCGGCGGCGGGGGCGCGCCCGGGATCCGGAAATAATCGTCGATTTTGTCGAAATAGATTTCCCACTTGTTGGTGCCTTCGGGTTTAAAAATAAACCCTTTGACTTCCAACAGGGACAGCACGTTGGTGGCGCGGGCGGAGGAGCCGAAATGGGCCTTGAGGAGGTCTTGGGAAACGCGCTTGCGTTCGACCACGAGGCGCAGGGCTTCGTCCAGTTGCTGGCGCGTTTCCGAATCCTCCTGGGCCGACTCCGCGGCGGCGATTTGGGCGAAAATGTCCACGTAGTCCGGTCCGCCCTGGCTCTTGCAGAAATTAACCACCGCCTCGACTTCCTTCTCGGAAACGAAAGCCCCTTGAAGTCGGATGGGCTGGGGCGCGCCCGCGGGCAGGAACAGCATGTCCCCTTTGCCCACCAGGGATTCCGCCCCGGGGCCGTCCAAAATGACCCGGCTGTCGATTTGGGACGCCACCCGAAGGGCGATGCGGGCCGGCAAGTTCGCCTTAATGACGCCCGTGATGACGTCGACCGAGGGTCGTTGGGTGGCGAGGACCAAGTGAATGCCCACGGCGCGGGCCATTTGGGCGAGGCGCTGGATGCAATCTTCCACTTCCTTGGCGGAAATCAGCATCAGGTCGGCCAACTCGTCGATGACGACGATGATGTAGAACTCCGGCGGCAGGCCCTGGGCCCGCCGTTTTTCGTTGTAGCCCTCGATGTTGCGGACGTTGGCGCGGGCGAAAATTTCGTAGCGGTATTCCATGACCTTGACCATGCGTTGGAGGGCCTTGGCGGCTTCCTTGGGAAGGGTGATGACCTGGGCGGCGTCGGGGCCCGTGCGCGGGTCGTAGAGATGGGGCAATCCATCGTAGACGGGCAGTTCGAGCCGCTTGGGGTCGATGAGGCAAAATTTGACTTGATCGGGTTTGGCCCGAAGCAGGATGGACATGATGAGCGTGTGGATCGCCACGGATTTTCCCGCCCCCGTGGCCCCGGCCACCAACAGGTGGGGCATGGGGGCCAAATCCGTGACGTGGGGTTCCCCGGAACTGGTTTTGCCCAGGGCCACCGTGAGGGGCGAGACGCTGTTTTGAAACCGGCCGTCGGCGATGATTTCTTTCAGGGAAACGGTCACCGATTCGGAATTGGGAATTTCCACCCCCACGGCGCCCTTCCCGGGAATGGGGGCCAGCACCCGCACCCGGGTGGCCTTCATGGCCAGGGCGATGTCGTCGGCCAAATTGACGATGGAACTGATTTTGACGCCCGGGGCCGGTTCCAGGTCGTAGCGGGTGATGACCGGGCCCGGGTGGATGTCGGTGGTCCGGGCTTCAACGCCGAAATTGGCCAGGGTCTGTTCCAGGGTTTTGGCTTTGGCCACCAAGGCGTCTTCGGCGGGTTGGCGGCCCTTGTTGTCGGGTTCGCTCAGGAGACTGATCGGCGGCAATTGGTATGGGGGG
>DAOQNO010000263.1:0-2908 GCA_035332125.1 Elusimicrobiota bacterium
GTCCGGTGGTGACCGGCGTCACCGCTTCCCCCTATCGGGGAAAACTGACTTTTATGGGCGAAGCCAACATTGCCCGGGTGCCCCAGGGCGAATTGATGTATTTGATGTGCGGCATCGCGGGCGGCGACAGCAACGGTTACCCCATCAACCTCGGCCTGAAAATATGCCAGGCGCGACGGACGCGTTAGAAAAAGAATTCGGCTTCGGACTCCGCCCGTCCATCCGCGGGTCACTCTCGGACAACGATTTTAAAAGATCTCCTCGTCCCGTCGACCCCGTCGGCCAAGCCCCAATAGATCCCGCTCGCCACCCGCCGCCCCGAACCGTCCCGTCCGTCCCATTGGGCGGCGCCGCCGCCGTCCGCCGACACCTCGATCACCGGTCGGCCCGTTAAGTCATAAATTCGCAGGCGTCCACCCGGGGCCAGCCGGGCGAAGGTCATCGATTGATCCGCCGATGGATGGAAAGGATTCGGAAATCCCACGGGGTCCGCCCCGCCGCCCGGGACCGTCAATCGGGTTTCCGCCAGTCCGATTTGAAATTCGAACAACGCCTCGTTGACCCCGGTGTAATACATCCGGCCCACCCCGCCGTCGTTGAGAACACTGGGGAAACCTCCGTCCGTCCCGGCGTTTTCGAATCCCCGGGTGCCGAGGCAAAGGACGGGGGCGGCCGACGCCTCCGTGAACGGGCCGAAGGCGGTCGGTCCCCGGGCCAGGGAAAGGCCCACCCGTCCGCCGCCGCAGGCGCCGTCCACCCCGTAGAAGAGGGAATACAATCCGTCGGCGTCCAACACGAGGTCCGGGTGTTGCAATCCGATGTTGCTCCCGGGGTCCAATCGCCCCTGTTTGGTCCAAGTGCGTCCGTTGTCCGTCGACACGGCCTTCAAAGCGTAAAACGCCGGGGCCCCGCCGTTGATGGCGCAACCTTGCGTGCACCACCCCACGTAAATCATTTCCAACGTTCCGCCGACCTCGACGATGGTCGGGTCGGTGAGGCCGTCCTGGTCAAAAGAGTTCGGCGTGCGGGTCAAAACCGGCGCGGGGCCGGACCGGGCGAAATGTGTTCCGTCGGCGGAAACCGCCAGTCCCAGGTCGCCCCAGGCCAGGCCGCCGGAGGCGTCCCGGCCCGCCGGGTCGTAGCCGGCGTAAAAAATCAAATATTCCCCCCCCGCCTTGATCAACTCGGGCGTTTCGAGGCTTTCGTCCCACACCCCTGGGGCGCTGGGCACCACCCGGCCGTTTTGTCCGTTGGGAAGCGTCGTCCACCGGGTGCCGTCCGGGGAAGTCGCCTCGATCAAACTGTTGCCGTCGGGGCTACCGCCGCCTTCGCCCGAAACGATCATTCGATAGGTGGACCCGTCTTTTAGGACGGCGGGGTCGGAGGCGACGGTGCCGTGGGTGTAAACGGGATTGGTCGGGTGTTTGGTCCAGGAGGTCCAGGGCGCGGCCGGGGAACTTGGCGCCCCACCAAGCAAAAAGCCCGCGGTCATTCCCCGAAGCGTCTTCTTCAAAATTCGGATCAAGGGGGCGGTTTCCTTCGGCGATTAAAGGGACTGGGAGATCGTCGTCCGCGCCCGGAAAATCAAATCCCGGTCCTCCCCGGCCAACCGTTCCCAATCGGGCCCTTCGGGGTCGAGGAGATCCAAATAGGCGTAGTCGAAATACTTGGGCGGCGGAAAATCCTTGATCAGTTCCCAGGGCGACAATTCCTTAACGGTAAAAAGAAGGACAAGGTTCGCCCCCACCGGGACGGCGGCGCCCGCGGCCAAAGAGCCGGGCGCGATTTCCTCCAGCCGGGGAAGGCGAAATCGGCTTTTGGCCGCGTTCCCCTCCTCCAACAGAAGAGCGTTTTTCTCGCCCTTCCTGACCACAAGGCATTTTTTGGCGGGCGACTTGATCATGACGGCGGGCCCGGTTCAGGATAGGCGGGCGCCGCGTCGCCCTGGCCGTCGGAGGACGCCGGGGAAGACCACCGCACGTCGTTTTCGACGGTCAATCCAATATGTTCCGGTTTTAACGGCTGGCCGTTGACGGCCATCACCAGAAGGGTCCCCTTTTCCACCAGAACCTCCAAAGGTCCCCGTTCGGTCCGCACCACGGCGTACGAGGCGAATTTTCCGTACGTGTTCAAATAGCGCCGTCGGGCGCTTTCGTATTCCGCTTCGTTTTTGGGAAACCGGGGAACCGACGCCTTTCGTCCGGCAGAAAACAATCGCTTGAAAAGATTCAACGGAAGGCCGGGGCGCGATTCATTTCTTGGGAAGGTGGGCCTTCCGTTGGGCCGCGTGGGTGTCCAGGGCCTTGCCCCATTCCCGCCAACCGTCCATCAACACCGAAGAACTGCTTTTTTGGACGCAGGAACGGCAGGCGTCCAGCACCGCCTCGGCGGAAACGATGGCCCGGGCGTGTTCGTCCTGGGCCAGGCCCACCCGGGTTCCTTTGCCGGTCTTCCGCAAATCGGCGGGAATGGTCGGAACGGCCGGGTAATGGCCGAATTCCCCGGCGATGGATTTTTCGGCCGAGGCCATGATCTCCTCCAACAATTGAACCGAGGCCGTCGAATAGGACGGGTTTTGTTTGTCCCAAATCCGATCTTCGATGTCCAGGGAGTGGTATTGAACCATGGGAATCGCCTTTTGCCGTTTTTCCCGTTCCTTGGAATTCAGGTCCAGGCCCCGAAGGTATTCGGCGTAGGCCCGGGATGGGATGGGGCGGGGGTCGCCCGGAATGAAGAGGGGGCCGCCGGCGTCCCGGTAAATCAAATTAAAAACCCGGTCCTTCACCTTGAGGGACGCGGTGATGTCCACGTAATAGAACCCGGAGGGCGACCCGTCGCCCGAGGAGAAGGGGACGCGAACGACGTGATTGTCGTAGTTGAGCCCCCGGGGAAGGGGTTCCTCCGTCGT
>DAOQNO010000264.1:0-2900 GCA_035332125.1 Elusimicrobiota bacterium
CCCGGCGTCCGCAGATCGGGACGCGCCCGCACCCGCCGGGTTTCCGCTTCGATGTTCTGCGCCCGTTCGCGACCATCGACGACCGTGACGCGTTTCCCCACGTTCCGTTCCGTCGCCCAGGCGTCCAAGGCGGCGATTTGGGCCCGAAGGTCGCCCCGATCGTGCTCGACAAAAAATTCGCGGAGGGCGGCGAACCGTTCGGGCGTGACGTTCGTCTCGCCGTAGAG
Organism: Elusimicrobiota bacterium; assembly: GCA_035332125.1. GTDB lineage: Bacteria > Elusimicrobiota > Elusimicrobia > FEN-1173 > FEN-1173 > JADKIY01. Next base: position 228 of record DAOQNO010000264.1, read on the forward strand.
AAATTGGGCCCACCGAAGGGCCCGCACGTCGTAGGGGGTGGATCGCCACAGGGTGCCGTCCAGATCGAAAAAGGCGATTTGTGGATGGAACCCGGCCACACGGTCCGGGTGAATTATTTCGAGGCGGGGCAAAGCGCGGGGCGCCGCGGCGGGACCGGCCCGGTCCCCGTCGCCGGAGGCGGATTCCAGCACGGCGCGTCTCCAGGCGGCGGCGCCCTCCGGGGTGAGGGCGGCCAACACGCTGAATTTGGCCTCCTTGTCCTCATACCTTTGATGGAGCGGGAAAAAGGGCCGTCCGTGGTCGTGAACTTCGAGGACGCCCCCGGCGTTCTCGAGTAAAAAGCCCGGCGCCGCCACGTCCCAACTCTTAACGCGTTGGGAGGCGTAATACGAATAGTTGTCCGGAAGTCCCGGCACCGACAGGCCGACGCGGCGGAGGGCCAGCCCCGTGAGCCAGAGCCCGCTCGAACCGACCCGGGGGACGGTTTCCCCAAAGAGGGCGCGAACCCGCTGAAAGAACGGGTAGGGTTCGCCGATGGCCGGTTTTCCGTGGGCGACGGCCGTCAGTTGAGCGAAATCCGTCGGGAAGTTTTCGGGGGGCGCGGGGGCGTGCCATTGACCGTTGACCCACAATCCCGCGCGCCCGGCCCGGGCCATGACCACGAGGGGCCCGCCGTCCGGCCCCTTCCGGGGAAGGACGACCACCGCCAGGAGGGGCCGGCCCTCGTGTTGAAGCTCGAGATGCACCGCAAAGATGTCGGTTCCGCCCAGATACGTTTCCGTGCCGTCCAGGGGATCGATAAACCACTGGTACGGCGACCCGGCGTTGGCGCGATTTCGTCGATGCAATTCCGGGGCGAGGGGCTCCAAATCCTCCTCCCCGATGATTTCGTGGGTTGGAAAGGCCTCGAGAATTCCGGAGGCCAGGGTTACCATGGCCTCCTCGTCGGCCCGGGACACCTTCGTTCCGTCGGGTTTGGTGGTCGCGGTGCGGGGCGCGTCGGCCTGCAATTCCACCAGGCGATCGGCCACGCTCCGGCCGAGAGCCAGGGCTTCCCGCTGGGCCGCCTCGGCCACCCGTTCCGGGGAATCCTCCACCGGGAGAACCGGACCGCCCCAGGCTTTCCGAATTTCCCCGGGATAAGCCCACGGGGGGATTCGGGCGAGAAACGCTTCGCGAAGGGCCCGGGGACCGTCCCCGACCCGTTGGAACCCCGGTTCCAAAAAGGAGAGAAACGCCTCGTTCGTCCAATCCCGGGTCGTTTCGTGAACCGTCCGCTGGATCACGGCCTCGTCCACCGGGGCGACGGGGTCCCCGCCGAAGGCCCGGGGAGAGGTCAACAGGGCACTCAACAAAAGCTCGAGAATCCAGCGCCCTTCCGTCCGCGTCAAGGCCACGCCCAAATCGCCCAAGGCCAGTCCCCAGGGCGAAAAGGGCGCCAGGTCCGCCTCGGAAGGAGGCGGCACGGCGGACGCCAACCGATTCCCCAGAACCTCCATCAGACGGGTTTCGGGCAACGACAAAAGGGCGCTGAGGCTCGCGGCGTCGGTTCCGCCGCCCTCCGTTCCGGCCGGGGGCGGGTCCACCCATTCGAAGGATTCCGTCCCCAGTCCCGGTCGGTGGAGCGCCCCCACGGGGAAAACCGCGCGCCGATAGGGGTCGATGGGGGTCGCCGCCGCCCAGGCCCTCAACCGGGCGTTTCGAAGGAAAACGCGTTTCGCTTCCAGCCAATGAATCTCGGTCAACCGCCGAACCGCGAGGTCCACCGCGGCCCGCGCGGGAACGTCCGCGGGAATCGCCCAAGGCCCCTGGCGCCAGGACACGTTTCGAAGCCACTCCGCCTGCCAATGCATCAATTCCACGTCCGCCTGAACCGCCTCCCGGGCGAGGTTGGCCTGATTCGGATGATCGTAAATCCAGGCGAACAGCGCTTCCGAAAAACCCCCGCCCCCCAGCCGACCGGCGATGTCCGACCAGCGCCGTTCCCGGATCGCTTGGTCAATCCGGGCGTATTCCGAGGCCAAGGTGGCTCGATGTCGGGCCAAAAGTTCCTCGAACCACCCGATCCGAGAGGAATCTCCCCGGAAATCGGACAAACTCAGGGGATTTTTTTGATCGGCGGGGTTCGACCCGAACAATTTACGGGCGTAGGCCTCGGGCTCCCTTGAAAACACCGATCGGAGAAAATCCGCGTTAAAAAAGGAGCCCACCTCCATCAGAAGGTCGATGCCCCGCCCGGCGCCCTCATCGAGGAATCGATTCAAGGCCCGGTCCGGGAAATCCTCCCGCCGGGCGTGCCGAAGCGGGAACCCCAGCACACGCCCGCCGTTGGCCGAGGCCAAGACGGCGTCCAGGGCGTCCAGCATCGGCCCGGCGGCCGATTCGAAATCGGCCGAACGGGCGAAGGCGGCGGGCGGCAGGCGAAGACGCAGGGTCGTCCGATCCCGGGACAACCGGACGGCCGGTTCGCCCTCTTCGACAATGGCGGTTCCGGCCAGGGACCGGGCCCGCTCGGCCAGGAAAGCCACCATGGCGTTCCGGTCCGCGGGGGCTGCCGCGGTGAAGGGCGCGGGAAATTGGATTTTGAGCCCCCGGGCCGTGATGGTGGCGGGCTCAACAGTGACGGGGATTCGCAACGCGCGAACCCATTGTGTGCGGAGCTCCGGCGGCAT
>DAOQNO010000265.1:0-2889 GCA_035332125.1 Elusimicrobiota bacterium
GCTGAAAACGGTTTTTTTCCTTTTTGCATTTCTCCTGGCGGGGGTTCTCAGCGTGATCGTGGGGTTGTACGGGTGGTTGGCCGCCCAATGGAATGAATTGCGATCGGAGAAAACCCCATGAGCGATATTAAACCCCTTTTGGCCAAATTGGCCGCCAGCGACGCCTCCGACCTTCACCTGTGCGCCGGGTCGCCGCCCTGCTACCGCCTGAACGGCCGCATCGAACCCGTGGATCCGGCCGACAAGCCCCTGGAATTCCGGGACCTGGAGCAGATGATTTTTCATGTTCTGACCGAGGACCAGCAGGCCCGTCTCATGGCGGACCACGAATTGGATTTTTCCCTGGGATTTTCGGAGGTGGGCCGTTTTCGGGGCAACGTCCACCGCCAGCGAGGCAGTTGGGCCGTCGTCTTCCGGAAGATCCCCCCGGAAATCCCCTCCATGATCGAATTGGGCCTTCCCGAGATCGCCAAGACCCTGGCGCTGAAGGAATCCGGCTTGGTGCTCGTCACGGGCCCCACCGGCAGCGGGAAATCCATGACCCTGGCGGCCATGATCGAAACCATCAACCGGGAACGGGCCTGCCACGTGATCACCGTGGAGGACCCCATCGAATTCCTTTTCAAAAATCAAAAGGCGCTGATCAAACAGCGGGAGATCGGCTCCGACACCGACGGTTACACGACGGCCCTTCGTCATTCCTTCCGCCAGGACCCGGACGTGCTGATGATCGGGGAGATTCGGGACCGGGAAACCATTTCCATGGCCATCACGGCCGCGAGCACGGGCCGTTTGGTGTTGGGGACGCTCCACACCATGGACGCGGTGTCCACCGTCGACCGGCTGGTGGAGAGTTTTCCCGCCGATCAGCAAAACCTGGTGCGCAACCAGATCGCCGGGAGCCTCGAAGGCGTGATCTCCCAGCAGCTCGTTCGAAAGTCCCACGGCACCGGCCGGGTGCTGGCCGTGGAAATCCTGGTGTCCACGCCGTCGGTTCGCAACCAGATTCGAACGGGAAAAACCTTTCAGGTCATCAGCGACATCGAGACCGGCAAGCGGTTCGGCATGCAGTCCATGAACCAGGCCCTTCAGACCCTGGTGACGACGGATTACATTAAATTGGAGGAGGCCATTCGGCACACCCGGTTTCCGGAACAGCTCCTGCAGAAGTTGGGGGTGCCCCAGTAGGGGGAATATGATCCTCAACGTCGTGATCGGAGCGTTGCTCCTGGGCGGGTGGGCCGCCGGCGCCCACCAACGCCGATTGTTGGAAGGGAAAGAAATTGTTCAGGGGCGAGTCGTGGAGCTTCCGGTGGGCCACGGTTCCAAAGGCGGAACGATTTACGGTATTCGGGCGGAATTTAAGGACCGCGGCGGCCGCGCCCACACCTACCAATCCGGTTGGAAATCCTCCAACCCGGGTTACGCCGTCGGGGACCCCATTCGAATCTATTACGACCCGCAAAACCCGGACCGGTGCGGCATCGCGACCTTCGGAATGCGTTACGGACTGGCCGCGGGTTTGCTCTTGGCGGGGATTCTCCTGGTGGCCGTGCGGTGGGGTCTTCAGGCGGGGCAGTCCTGGTTTGAGCAAGCCTATCCGTTGACGCTCGGCCCGCGTTAGCCACGATTTAAAAATAAAAGGCCGGCGGTTCCCCCTCGGGGGGCCGCCGGCCTTTGGCGTTTCGAAAAGGAATTTACGGGGTGACGGTTTTCGTGGTGACCTGGATGTCCACGGACCGATCCCGGGTTTTACCTTCCGGGTTGGTGACGGCGATGTCCCGGTGAAGGCCCGTGTCGGTCTTGGAGGTTTCCGCCGTCCGGCTCCAGGTTTTTCCGTCCTGGTTGGTCACGGAGCCGGTGGTCTTAATTTTCCCGTCCTCGACCGTGGTCTTGGATTCGATGGTCCCGCTTTTGCCCGTGCTGGTCTGGTAGCTCCCCGTCATGGAGCGTCCGTCTTCGGTTTTGGTGATTGTTTTGTCCACGGTTTTCGTCTCGCCCTTTTCATTGGTGTAGGTGGTGTTCACGGTGCGGCTGCCGTCGTCGTTCCGGGTGGAGGTCCGGTCCACGTCGGTTGTGTGGCCCTGGGGGCCGGTGATGGTTCCGGTTTGGTGGTAGGAACCTTCGCCCGTTTTCTCCACGGTGCCCTGGCGGGTCACCGTTTTTCCGCCGGGCCCGGTCGTTTCGGATGAATAAGTCCCCTTTCCGGAGGACCGGTCCCAATTACGTTGGACGTTTCGCTGCGCGGTTCCCCGTTCCGATTGAACGGTGGTGGACCGGTTCATTTGTCCCCGCTCCCGCGTCGTGTTCGAAGCCCAGGTGCCACCGCCGCGGTTCCCTTGAAAGGTTCCACCCCGGGAACGTTCCCGAGCGGCCACGGGCCAGGCCAATAAGGCCATTAAACCCAGTCCCAAACCCCACCGAAAAGCCTTTGTGTTCATGACATTCCTCCCTGGCGTTCGTGCGCGTTTCGCGGCCGGCGATTCGGCCGTTGTATCCATTGGACGACGGCGATCCGACAAAAGTGTCGCCCGCCGGCTCCCAAAAATGCCTCTTCCGGAGAAAACGCCTTCTCGGGGGAATTTCCCGCTTAAAGGCGGACGATGTGTTCCCCCGGGTTCAAGACGGAATGAAACAGCAGGAGATAATCTCTTAAATGGCGGGTGAGGAGGAAATTTTGCCGGACGTGTTGATGGCCGTTCCGGCCTAAATTTTTCGCCCATTCCGGCTCCTTCAAAAGGCGCGCCATGGCCTTGGCCGCCTCGGGCACGGAAGTGACCAGCAGTCCCGTGTGTTCGTGGAGCACCTGTTGGGGGATCCCGCCCACGGCGCCGCCGATCACCGGAATGTTTTTCCACAGGGCCTCCGAAACGGTCAAACCGAAACCTT
>DAOQNO010000266.1:0-2887 GCA_035332125.1 Elusimicrobiota bacterium
GGGCCGGCGATGATGGACGCCCTGGTCGTGGAGGATCTTATAAAACGGCTTCAAGCGGCCAAGTTGACCAAGCCGCCTTCTTAAATCACATTTAAAAATCAGCCTGTTTTTCTTTCGTCCTTCCTTTATAGACGGTTTCATATTAAAATAGTCTCCGTGCCTCTTCATCCGGGGAAGGATTTCTTTTGTCGCAACGTATTTTAAATCGAATTGACGGCGTGTTTGCGGGTTTAAAGAAGGAAAAGCGTTCCGCTTTCATCGCCTATTTGACCGGAGGGTTTCCCACCCTGTCCGGGATGGACCGGGCCGCCCAGGATTTGGTGCGCGCGGGCGTGGATATTCTGGAAATCGGGGTTCCCTTTTCCGACCCCATCGCCGACGGGCCCACCATTCAATTCGCCTCCCAGAAGGCTCTGGAGGGCGGTGCCACGCCGGATAAAATTTTGCGGTGGGCCCGGGGATTTCGGCGGAAACACCATGTCCCCCTGGTGCTCATGACGTATATGAACCCCGTGGCCCGTCGGGGGTTCGCCCGGTTTGCTCGGGACGCCCGGGCGTCGGGGGTGGACGGGCTCATTGTTCCCGATTTGATTCCCGAGGAAGCCGCCCCCCTGCGGGCGGCCCTGACGAAACAAGGCATCCACTTGATTCATTTGGTGGCCCCGACCACGCCGTCCGCCCGGCGGCGATGGATCGCCCGTCAAAGCGGCGGGTTTCTTTACGCGGTGTCCGTGACCGGCGTCACCGGGGCCCGCAAAGGTTTTTCTTCGGATCTCCCGGCTTTCTTAAAAGGACTTCGCCGGGGATCGCCCGTGCCCGTGGCCGTGGGTTTCGGGGTGGCGACCGCGGGGGACGCCCGGCGCCTGGCGCCCTTGGCCGACGGCGTCATCGTGGGTTCCGCTTTTATTCAACGCTTACGAAACAAAGAATCGGTGGCCGGTTTGGCCCGCGCCCTGCGCGCCGTCCTTTCGCAGAGCTCGAGGACGTCGGGCGGCCGCGGAGCGGCCGAAACCCCCGACGCGTTAAACCGATAGGAGATTAAAATGCCCGTCGACGAATCCGGAAAAAAGAAATCCGTCCCGCACGGTTTGTGGACCAAGTGTCCCAAGTGCGAGCAAATCATTTACAACAAGGAACTGGAGAAGAACCTCAAGGTTTGCTCCAAGTGCGGCACGCCCCTGCGCACCACCGCCCGGGAACGCGTGGCCCAGTTGGTGGACGAAGGAACCTTCCAGGAAATCGCCCCGGACCTGTCCGGCGTGGACCCCCTGGGGTTCGTGGACACCGCGTCGTACGCTCAGCGCCTGAAGGAAAGCAAAAAGAAAACCGGTGAACGGGAGGCCATTTTGGCCGGCGTGGCCCAAATGAACGGGCAGCCCGTGGCCCTGGCCGTTCTGGATTTCGGATTCATGGGCGGAAGCATGGGCAGCGTCGTGGGGGAAAAAGTCACCCTCGCCATCGAGCGCGGCCTGAAAGACCAACTGCCGGTCATCGTCGTCTCGGCTTCGGGCGGGGCCCGCATGCAGGAGGGCATCCTCTCCCTGTTCCAAATGGCCAAAACCAGCGCGGCCCTGGCCCGCCTCGAAAAGGCGCGCCTGCCGTTTATTTCCGTCGTGACGGACCCCACCACCGGCGGCGTAACCGCCAGTTTCGCCATGCTGGGCGACGTGATCGTGGCCGAACCCAAGGCCCTGGTGGCTTTCGCCGGTCCCCGGGTCATCGAGCAAACCATCCGCCAAACCCTCCCCCAGGGGTTTCAGCAGTCGGAATTTCTGCTCAAGCACGGCATGGTGGACGTCGTCGTGGACCGCGCCCATCTCAAGTCCCGCCTGGCGGAGCTGGCGGCCTTTTTCATGGCCGCGCGCAAAGCCGCCACGGCGGCGGCCGTCTGACGCTTCCCCGCCCTTGATTCGGCCCGGCCTCGAGCGGATCCGGAAGGTCCTCTCCCGCTTGGGCCACCCCGAGGACGCCTTCGCCGCGGTCATCGTTGCCGGGACCAACGGCAAAGGGTCCGTTGCGGCAATGATCGAATCCATTCTTCGGGCGGCGGGTCATCGAACCGGTCTTTACACCTCGCCCCATTTGGTGGATCTTCGGGAGCGTGTCCGCTTGGACGGCGCTCCGATTTCCGCCGCCCGATGGCGGCGGCTTGAAGCCCGGGTCCGTCGGGCCGGTCGGGGAACGGGACTTTCCGAATTTGAAACTCAAACGGCCCTGGCCTTCCTGGCCTTCGCCGAATCCGGCGTGGACCTGGCGGTGTTGGAGGTGGGCCTGGGCGGCCGTTGGGACGCCACCAACGCCCACCCCGCGCCGGAAGCAACGGTGGTCACCTCCATCGGGTTGGACCACCGGGAGTGGCTCGGGCCGACCCTGCGGCACATTTACCGGGAAAAGCGGGAGGTGGGCCGCCCGGGCACGGTGATGGTCCAGCATCTTCCCCGGGGTTTTTGGAAAGAGAGCGACCGTTGGGCCGACGACCTTGGCGCCCCCCTCTGGACCCTGGGCCGGGAGGTTCGCGTTCGTTCGACGTCCGGGCGAATGTCGGTGCGAGGGCCGGGTTTCCAATTTTCGAATCTGGCGGTTCCATTCGACGGCCCCCACCAAGTTCAAAACGCCGCCCTGGCCGTCGCGGTGTCGGCGGCTTTGATGGCCCGGGGGTGGAAAATCCCCGCGGCGTCTCTCCGTCGGGGAATCGCCGGGGCCCGTTGGCCCGGTCGTTTCGACGTGGTGGACCGCCGGGGCCCCGTGGTCCTGGACGGGGCCCACAACGCCGACGCCGCCCGGGCCCTGGCCCGAGCCTGGCGAACGTCTTCCTGGGGCCGGGAAAAAGCGACGCTCCTTTTCGGTTGCTTGAAGGACAAGGACGCCGCCGCCATGGCCAAACATT
>DAOQNO010000267.1:0-2852 GCA_035332125.1 Elusimicrobiota bacterium
GAGCACCTCCTGGCCAAGGCCCGGGGCGAAGGGCGCGTTCTGTTGTCCGAAGCCGAGTCCAAAGCGCTGTTGGCGGCCTACGGCATTCCGACCGTCGACACGCGGGTGGCCGCCACCGCCGAGGAGGCCGTGAAGGCGGCCGAGGCCATCGGGTATCCGGTGGTGTTGAAACTCCATTCCCACACGGTGACCCACAAGTCCGACGTGGGCGGCGTGCGCCTCAGCATCGCCGACGCCGCGGCGGTCCGCGGGGCCTTCGCCGCCATTCAGCGCGGCGTGGAGGCCGCCAAGGGGCCCGGTCATTTCCTGGGCGTCACCGTCCAGCCCATGGTCCGGGCCGAGGGCGTGGAAGTCATTTTGGGGGCCAGCCCCGATTCCCAGTTCGGTCCCGTGTTGCTTTTCGGCACCGGCGGAAAAATGGTCGAGGTTTACAAGGACCGGGCCCTGGGGTTGCCGCCCTTGACGACGACCTTGGCCCGCCGATTGATGGAAAAGACGAAAGTGTGGAAGGCCCTTCAAGGCGTGCGCGGGGACCGGGCGGCCGACATCGCCGCCCTGGAGCACGCCCTGGTCCGTTTCAGCTGGCTGGTGGCCGAGCAGGACGCCATCAAGGAAATCGACATCAACCCCCTGGTGGTTTCGCCCACGGGGGTCGTGGCCCTGGACGCCCGGGTGGTCCTCTACGGACCGACGGAGCCGCCCCGGGTCCGCCCGGCCATCCGGTCTTATCCGGCGGAACAGGTCCGTTCCTTCACCGCCAAGGACGGCACGGGGTTGGTGATCCGTCCCGTCCGGCCCGAGGACGAACCGGCCCTCGTGAAATTTCACGAGGAATTGTCGGAGCGGAGCGTCGTCTCCCGTTACCTGCGCCCCTTTGAATTTTCCGAGCGGACCGCCCACGACCGTCTGCGCCGGGTCTGTTTCACCGACTACGACCGGGAAATGGTCTTCGTCGCCGCCGTGCCGAAACCGGCCGGCGAGGACATTTGGGCCGTGGGCCGGTTGAGCCGGCGTCCCGGGGGACGGGAAGCCCAATTTTCCATGCTCGTCTCCGATCCCCACCAGAAAATCGGCTTGGGCGGCGGTCTCCTGGCCCATTTGATCGAGGTGGGACGGGCCGAGGGATTGACGGCCCTCTGGGCCGACATTCGGGCCGACAACGTCGAAATGTTAAAGGTGGCCCAACGCCTGGGGTTCCGGGTCCTGTCCTGCACGGACGGCACCGGCCGGGCGCATCTGGATCTGTAATTCTCGGCGCGGGACTTTCGTGCCTTCGCCGATTTACTTCGACAACGCCGCGACCTCCTGGCCCAAACCCCCGCGGGTGGCCCAAAGCCTGGCCACCTACCAAAAACGCATCGGCGCCAGCGCGGGCCGGGGGGCCTATCCCCGGGCCCGGGCCTCGGGGCGGATCCTCTCGGACCTGCGGACGGCCGTGGCGGGCCTCTTCAACGCCCCGGACCCCCGCCGCGTGGTCTTCACGCTCAACTGCACCGACGCCCTGAACCTGGCCCTTCACGGCCTGCCCTGGAAAGCCGGGGATCGGGCCCTGGTGTCTCCCTTCGAACACAATTCCGTTCTCCGGCCCCTGAACGCCCTCAAAGCCCGGCGGGGCATCGTCGTCGATTTTATGCCGACGGACGGGGACGGGCGCGTGCGCCCGGAAGGTTTGTCCCGGGTCCTTCGGGCCCGCACCCGCTTGATCGCCTGTCTCCACGCCTCCAACGTGACGGGGGTCCTCCAACCCCTGGCGGCTCTGGGGGCCTTTGCCCGGCGGCGGGGCCTCCCCTTTCTGGTGGACGCCGCCCAATCGGCGGGGGCGGTGCCTCTGGATGTGCGACGGATGAACATCGATTATTTGGCCTTTCCGGGACACAAAGCCCTCTTGGGTCCCTTGGGCACCGGGGGGCTGATCGTCGCCCCGGGCAACGACCCGGCGCCGGCCCGCCAGGGGGGAACGGGCAGTTGGTCCGAAACGGACGTTCAACCGACGGAATTTCCGGACCGTCTGGAGTCCGGCAGTCACAACGCCCCCGGTCTGCTGGGTCTTTTGGAAGGGGTGCGATACGTGGCGGCCCGGGGCGTGGAATCCATTCGACGGGCCGAGCGGGCGCGCATCGATCAATTTCGGGAAGGCGTCCGGGGGATCCCGGGCCTCCGCCTCTTCGCGCCGCGGAGCGCCGAGCATCAGGTCGCCGTCTTTTCCTTTCTCTTCGACGGAGAAGATCCCCAACGGTCCGCGGCGCGGCTCTGGGCCCGCCACCGATTGATGGTTCGGGCCGGCCTCCACTGCGCCCCCGGCGCCCACCGGTTTATCGGTACCCTCCCCCGGGGGACTTTTCGATTTTCCTTCGGCCCCTGGACCTCGGCCGGAGACGTGGCGCGCGCCCTCCGAGCCCTTCGAGCCCTGGCGCCCCGCCGCCGTCAACTTTCCACCGTTCCGGGCGATAAGGTACAATAGACCCATCCCATACGACGGAGGTCGTCGGTGCCGAATCCCGCTCCAAACGCGGAGAGCGAGCTTTACTCCTACATCAACCTGAAGCTGGCCGCCCTCGGACAGCCCGCCGTGGACGCCGTGCGCAGCGACAATCTCTTGTCGGTGGCCCAACCCCTGCTCCGCAATTACCGGGAGAAGGACCGGCTCCTGTCCCAATACCTCTGCCCGGCCGATTGGCGGATCCAGCATTTCCTCGACGATTATTTTCAGGCCGATCCTCTGACGGAACCGGTGCCCCTTCCCTCGACGACCTTCGTCCTCGACCGCCCGGGTTTGGCCCGGGCGCTGTCCCTGCCGCCCACCTCCGACCGTTTTGTTTCCAACATCGTGACCAGCTACCGGGTGGCCCAGG
>DAOQNO010000268.1:0-2789 GCA_035332125.1 Elusimicrobiota bacterium
ATTGGCCTCGGTGGTGAAATGCGCAAAGCCCCGTTGGGCGGTCGTCGAAGGGCGGTTTTCCGCCCGGGGCGGCATCGAAGCGCGCATTTCGGCGACGCACGGGAAGGTTCCCCGGGAGGGATTATGAAAAAAATAATCAGCGCATTGGGTTTGGCGTCGGTTTCTTTCTCGTCGGTTTTCGCGAACTGCGGACCGGAGCATGGTATGGGCATGATGGGCGCCGGCATGAAATGCGGCATGGGCGTTCCTTCAAATCACGGCGTGGGCGGCGTGGCGCTCTATCTGGCGACCCTGGGGTTGGGTTATTGGCTTTTGCGTCTGGCCGAACAGGAAAATAAAAAAGTTTTGAAGAACGTGGGGCGGTTTGTCAGCGTCGTCATCTTGGTCGTCAGTCTTTTCGGACTGCTCTGCCGCGCCGGGGCGGGGATTTGCCGCCGAAGTTGCGATTCCAAGAAGGCGGCGATGGCCCATTGCCCGTTCCCCGGATCCATGGGAGCCGACGCGCATGAAGAGGGCGCGTCCGAGTCGGACGGAGAGGCCGCCGCTCCCAAGAACTAATCCGACGCCCTTTGGGGCGTTGCGCATTCAAATTTCGCTCGGTTAGCTCAGTTGGTTAGAGTACCTCCTTGACATGGAGGGGGTCACAGGTTCGAGTCCTGTACCGAGCAGATTTGCGGGACCCCCACCGGGGGTCCGGCAAATCTGGTGGGTTCCAAGGCGAGAACCTCCCGCGGTTTAAGCGGAGGTTCGCGGTTGGAGCGGAGGACGAAGACGGCGGCCTGAAAAGGGCGGAATGCGCCAATCGAAGGCCGGGGGCCGTGGCAAGACGTCGGACGCCGATTTGAAGGAAAAAGACCGAATATGTCCAACAACACACTGACGCTGAATCGCGAAGACTACCTTTACAAACTCCGCCACTCCACCACCCACGTGATGGCCCAAGCCGTGCAGGACCTGTTCCCCGGAACGAAACTCACGATTGGACCACCGGTGGAAGACGGGTTTTATTACGATTTCGAATCGGACCACCGTTTTGTCCCCGAGGACCTCGAAAGAATCGAGGCCCGGATGCGCCAAATTGTCGAAGGCAATCACGCCTTTGTCATGAGCACGCACTCCTCGGAGGATGCCCGGAAGTTTTGGGGTGCCCGCGGGGAGAAATACAAGGTCGAAATGATCAACGACCTGAACGAGCCCACCGTCACCTATTGCTCCCACGACCAATTCGTCGATCTTTGCCGGGGGCATCATTTGGACACCACCGCCGACATCCGCCATTTTAAACTCCTCAAAATCGCCGGCGCCTACTGGCGCGGGGATGAAAAACGGGAGCGACTCCAACGAATCTACGGCACGGCCTGGCCCTCGGCCAAGGAATTGGCCGATTATTTGGCCCGCCTTGAGGAAGCCAAAAAGCGGGACCACCGCGAGTTGGGCCCCCGGCTCGGTCTTTTTACCATCCAACACGAATCCGGCGGCTCGGGCTTTATTTATTGGTTGCCGAAGGGCGCCCTGATCCGCCGGCTGATGGAGGACACCCTCAAGGATTATCTCGGCGCCCGGGGATACGATTTCGTCTACACCCCTCACGTGGCCCGCTCCGATCTTTGGAAAACCTCCGGGCACCTGGATTATTACCGGGAGAACATGTATCCCGCCATGGAATTGGAAAACCAGGAATTTCTCCTGAAACCCATGAATTGCCCGGGGCACATCCTCATTTACAAATCGACGCTGCATTCCTATCGGGAACTTCCGCTCCGTTACGCCGAATTCGGGACGGTTTATCGGTTCGAGCGAAGCGGCGTTCTGCACGGGTTGATGCGCGTTCGGGGCTTCACACAGGACGACGCGCACATTTTCTGCCGCCCCGACCAGGTGGAGGAGGAAGTCGCGAACATTCTTCGAATCATCACCGACATCCTCGGCATGTTTGGTTTTAAGGATTACGACGTTAAACTTTCGACCCGTCCGGACAAATACTCCGGAACGCTGGAGGGCTGGGCCCACGCCGAAGGCGCCCTCAAAAAAGCGCTGGAAGCGGTCGGGCTGGCCTACACGCTGGATCCCGGCGAAGGCGTTTTTTATGGCCCCAAGATTGATCTTAAAATCAAGGATTCCCTGGGTCGCGCCTGGCAGTGTTCGACCGTGCAGGTGGATTTCAACAACCCGGAGCGGTTCGACATCAAATACCGGGACGCCCAGGGCGGCGAAACACAGGTGTTTATGATCCACCGGGCCCTGCTGGGCTCCTTGGAGCGGTTCTTCGGCGTGTTGATCGAGCACTACGCCGGGGCCTTCCCCTTGTGGCTCGCCCCGGTTCAGGCGGCCGTCCTGCCCATCAGCGATAAATTCCAAGGCTACGCGGACGACGTTTTTGCGGCCCTCAAAGCGGCGGGCCTTCGGGCCTCCGTCAACGATTCAGCGGACAAAGTCGGCGCCAAAATACGCGAAGCGACGATGCAAAAAATCCCGTACCTTCTGGTCGTCGGCGGGCGCGAAGCGGAAACCCGGTCCGTCGCGGTCCGCACCCGCGAGGGCCAGGATTTGGGCGTCTTGCCCCTGGCCGATCTCGTTGTGCGGTTGAAGGAGCAAATTTCTCAGAAAAAGTAGGTCCCGGACCGTCCCGTTGGGCGGGTCGGAATCCATCATCCAAGGAGACCTCTTATGTCCAGCCTTTCCTACGAAGCCAATTTCAACTCCAACGCTCCCGTTCGCGTCGGACAAACCGTCCCCGATTTCGAAATGGACACTTTTGATCCGGTCGAAGGGGGTTTCGGCAAAATGTC
>DAOQNO010000269.1:0-2773 GCA_035332125.1 Elusimicrobiota bacterium
CGCAGGGTGGTCATGTCGGGCCCTTTGCATTCGATGACGATGGGGGCGGCCGTTTCGAAGGCGGACGCCAGAAGGCTGTCCTGCAATACGTATTGGACTTCGGCCCCTTGGAGATCCTGCTTGTCCAACGTGTCTTTGAGGGTTTCGATGTAATCTTCGGTGGCCACTTTGGAACGATCCAAATTGACGATGGCCTGGGACTGGTGGTCCCCCAGAGCGTCGACCGCCTCGACGTTGTTGGACCCGACGCTGACGGTCACCTCCCGGAAGCCGGGGAGGGATTTCAAAACGGCCTCTACCTTTTCCGTGACTTCGTTGGTGATTTCCAGGCGCGTTCCGACCGGCATTTGGATTTTAAGAATGAATTGGCCCTGGTCGACTTTGGGCATGAACACCCGGTCCTGGAAACCCAGAAGCCCGAGGCTCAACAAGGCCCCCCCCGTGATCCCCACAACGGTTTTGCTGGGGTTCTTCAACACCCACTCCAAAAGCGACTTGTAACGCGCCATGAGCCGGTTGTAGGCTTCGTCGGAAAACCCGTCCAAAAACCACCGAAGGGCTTTTTGAACCGGCAGCGGGAAGCGGTCGAGAAAGGGTTTGGCGGGCGGCGCTTCCGGGGGCGGGATTTCCCCCCCGGGGACGGGTTCGGCGGCGCGAATCCCGAGCATTGTTTTAATAAAAGCGAACGACACCGGATGCGCCGACAGCAAGGGGACCAACGTGATCGAAATGAAGACGGAGGCAAACGACGCGCAGGTGACGATGAAAAACATGTCCCGGAAGACCAATTGGGCCACGCCCTTGGCGAACAGGAGCGGCAACAAGACCGCCACGTTGGTCAAAGACGAGGTGACCATGGAGGGGGCCACCTCGTCGGTGCCGTCGACGGCGGCCTCGATGCGCCCTTTGCCCAGTTCCGTCTGATGACGGGCGATGTTTTCGGCGACGACGATGGAGTTGTCCACCATGTTCCCGATGCCAAGGCCCAGTCCGGCCAGGGAGAGCATGTTGATGGAGATTTTTTTGAAAAACATCCCGGTAAAGGTAATCAACGTGGAGGCCGGGATGGCCAACGCAACGATGGCGGCGACGGTCCAGCTTTTTAGGAAAAAATAAAGCACGAAGAAGGCCAAGATGCCGCCCACGATCCCGTCCGTGGCGACCCCGCTGATGGCGTCCTCGATGAACCGGGATTCGTCGTAAACGAGCTCCACGTTGACGCCCTTCGGCTTCAAAATTGTTTGAAGTTCCTCGGTGGCGACGCGAACGCGTTGGGCCGTCGTCAAGGCGTTGGCGTCGGCTTGTTTTTGAATGGTGATCGAGATGTTCTCATGGCCGTTGTAACGGGAAAAACTGGTGCGTTCCTTAAAGGTGTCTTGGACCGAAGCCAAATCGTTTAGGTAACTGAGGCGGGCCTCCCGGGGATGGTTCTCACGGTCCCGATTGTTTCCGTAACGGTCCCGTTCCTCCTCGTCCTGGGGCCGCTCGACCTTGATGACCGTTCGTCCGATTTCGGCGATGTTCTTGAATTCGCCCATCGTTCGAACGAGATACTCGTAAAACTTTCCCTGGACGGTCCCCGCGGGATAATTCAAATTGGCGTCCTTTAACGAGTCCACGATGGAGGCCAGGGAAATCCCTTGGGCTTCCATCCGGGGGCGGTCGACTTCCACCAAGATTTCCCGCTCTTGACCGCCGGAAATCGAGGCGGACGCCACGCCCGTCACCTTCTCCAGGCGCTGTTTGATGACTTGTTTGGCGATCTCGGTCAATCGAGGAATGGGCAGGGAACCGCTGACCGAATAAATCATCATGGGTTGGGCGAAGGGGTTGATGCGGTTGATGATGGGCTCTTCGGCTTCGCTGGGCAGGCGGTCTTTGATCTGGTCGATTTTTTCCCGGGCCGTCAAGTGAGAGAAGCCCATGTCCGTCCCCCAGTCGAATTCCAGCGTGACCAAGGAAACGCCTTCCTTCGACAGGGACCTCACCCGCTTGAGGTTGGGGACCGTCCCCACGGATTCTTCGATGACCTTGGTGATGAGGTTCTCGATTTCCTCGGGGGCGGCGTTCCCGTAGCGCGTGATGACCAGGAGTTGAGGGAAGGAAATGGACGGAAAAAGTTCCCGCGCGGTGAAAAACCAGGAAATAACGCCCATGAGCGCGACGCCCATGTAAAACATCGTCCCGGTGACGGGACGACGGGCGACGAAACCGGCCATCGTCATGCGCGATCTCCTCTCCCGCGGGACAGAGGCGGGCTAACGAAATTCGGGGATGGACTCCAACGGCATGCCCACGGCCCGCTCCAGACCGGCCAAGGACACTTGGTAAAAGGACAACGCTTCCTCGTGATTGGCCACGGCGTCGCCGTAGGAACTTTCGGCGGCGAGGGACTGGGCCGGTTCAATCAGGTTCATCCGTTCTTTTTGACGGGCGATGTCCAATTCCTTCTCCCGATAATCCAATTCGGCTTCGGCGCCTTTGATCTGGATTTTGCCCTTTTGGATGTTGTAGTAGGCTTCGCGGACGTCGATTTCCACGTTGCGCCGGGCTTGATTTCGGTCGTTGAACGCTTTTTGGCGTTCAATTTTGGCCTGGAGGTATTCGCTCCCGGTGCGCAGGGCGTCCAAAAAACCGACGCTGGCGGTGTTGGCCGCGATGTTGGTGGCGGTGGTTTCGCCGAAATCGGGGACGGTGTGTTCCCGGGTTCGCGCTCCCTTGACCGTGCTTCCGCCGAAATAGAGACTTCCTTGAATGCCGGCGTTCCAACTGT
>DAOQNO010000270.1:0-2772 GCA_035332125.1 Elusimicrobiota bacterium
TTCGGGACACGTTGGTCGGCAGGCGTTTGTCCGGCGTGGCCGAGCGGGTGAGGGACAGGAAGACGCCGTCGTCTTCCGCCCGGAGAAGGCCGGCCGCGGCCAGGATCACAACGAGGATGAGGCGTTTCATAACGGCTCCTTTGGTTATTTCTTGGAATAGAGAAATTGGATGAATCCGGCCGCGCCCGAACCGCCGGGGCGCACCGTGGCGTCCAGGCCGTACGTGGATGAAAGACGCTCGGGCGACAAAACCTCCGTCGTGGGGCCCAGGGCGCGGCACTCGCCCTTATCCATCAACAACGCCCGGGGGCACCACCCGTAGGCCAGATTGACGTCGTGGAGGATCGCGATCACGGCGAGCCGCCGCTCCCGGCGCAGCCGCTCGATCACCGCCACCAATTCCGCTTGGTGGCGGGGGTCCAAATGGGCCGTGGGCTCGTCGAGCAACAGGAGGTGGGGTTCCTGGGCCAAGGCCCGGGCCAGGAGGACCCGGCGCCGTTCCCCGCCCGACAAGCGGTCCACCGGGCGGTGCCGTAGCCCGGTCAAATCCGTCTCCTCCAGGGCGCGGTGGATTTCCCGTCGATCGGCGATCGATCGGCGCCCCCACAAGGGTCCGTGGCAAAAGCGCCCGAGCGAAACCACGTCCTCCACCGACATGGAAAAAAGCGTCGACAGGTCCTGAGGCACCCAGGCCACCCGACGGGCGACCTCCCGGGCCGATAGGGATTCCAAAGAATCGTTCCCCAAACGGATCTCGCCGGACCCGGGCCCCAGCGTTCCGCCCAGCAGGCGCAGCAGCGTGGATTTGCCGGCCCCGTTGGGCCCCAAAACGGCCAACAGGTCCCCGGCCTCCATGTCAAAGGAAATTCCCTTGAGGGCAAAGGGGCGGTCGTCCTCCCAGCGGGGGTAGGCGAAGGAAAGGTTTTTAACCGAAAGGACGGTCATCCCAGGTGTCTCCGTTCCCGTCGGAGCAGGACCAGAAAAAACGGCGCGCCCAGCAGGGCCGTCACGACCCCGACCGGTATTTCCTGGGGCGCCAGGGCCCAACGACCCAGGGCGTCGGCCAGGAGGACCAGGGCCGCCCCCAGAACGGCCGAGGCCGGCACGCTCCAACGGTGGTCGGCGCCCACGAGCAACCGGGCCATGTGGGGAACCATCAAACCCACGAAGGGAATGACCCCGTTGAAGGTGACGGCCAAGCCCGTCGCCAGGGAGGACAGCAGGACCATGGCCCAGAGGGCCTTGTCCACGGAAAGTCCCAGCGCCCGGGCCGTGTCCCGGCCCAGGGCCAGGAGGTTCAGCGCGGGCGACGCCCAACAGAGGCCCGCCAGGGCCGCCGCGGACAATAAGAGCAAAGGGATCAACCGCCCGTAGGGCGGCGAGTCCAGACTGCCCAGCAGCCAAAAGAGAATGTTGGCGCCCTGGTCCCGCCGCGCCTGGGAGAGGATGAAGGTGAGCACCGACGAGGTGAAGGCGTGCAGGGCCGCCCCCGACAAGACCATCAACGTGGCGCTCGGCGCGCCCGCGCCCCGGGACAAGAGAAGGACCAGCCCCAGGGAAACCAGGGCCCCGATCACGGCCAAGGGCGCGGGCTGGGCGATCCCCAGAAGAAATCCGACGGCCGACCCCAGGGCCGCTCCGCCGGAAAGCCCCAGCAAATAGGGGTCCGCCAGGGGATTTCGAAGAACGCCCTGAAGCACGCACCCCGCGGCCGAAAGCAGGGCGCCCACCGCGGCCCCCAGCAGAACCCGGGGGAGCCGCAGGCGAAACAAAATATCCCAGGACGTTCCGCCCGGACGAAGGTCGCTCCAGGCGCCCAGGGGCACCGCGCCCAGGGCCAGGGAAAAGGCGAAGGCGCCCGCCAGCAGGGCCAGGAGGGCGGGCACCGCCCAGGACCGTCGGCGGGAATTCACGGCTGGACCGCCGACGCCACGTCCATCAAATAGGCCAGGGCCTCCACCACCCGCGGCCCCGCCCGGGAAAACAAATCCGCGTCCACCCGAATCACCCGCCCGGAGCGCACCGCGGGGAGGTCTTTCCACCCCGGACGGGACCCCAAGTCCCCGGCGCCCTCCACCCCGGTGTGAAAAACGACCTCCGGCCGGTTCTTCACCACCCACTCGGAGGAGATCAGGGGCATTTCGTTGGTGGTGTCGGGCACGATGTTGTCGAAACCGGCGCGCGTCAACAATTGTCCCTGAAAACTGGCGGCCCCCACGGATTGGAGGGGGCGGGGCCAAATTTCGAAATACACCCGGGGGCGATGGGCGGGCCGGGGCCGGGCGTCCAAAGGGGCCAGACGCTCCTTCAGGTTGGAAACCAAGGCCGCGGCTTGCGGAGCGCGATCGATGGCGTCGCCCACCTTCCGGATCAAATCAAAAACGTCCTCGACGGATTTGGCGTGGGTGGCGGGAAGAAAAAGGACGGGGAGGCGGTAGCGTTGAAAGTCCGCGGCGAACCGCTCGTGGGAGCTGTCCGCCAGCACCAAATCGGGACGGAGGGCCATCAGGACTTCCCAGCGGGGCTCCAGGGCCCCGGCCCGGGGGAGACCCGGGAAATCCCCGGGGTGTTCCGAATCCGACACCGCCACCAAGGCGGTCCGCGCCCCCAGGGCCGTCACGATTTCGGAATGGGAGGGAAGGAGGGACACCAGACGCCGTTCGCGGCCCCCCGCCCAAAGGGGCGCGGCCACAAGGAGAACGGCGATCGCTCGGATGAAACGCATGTCGGACCCAACGCCGGGCGGGAAAAGAGGGGACAAAAAAACCCAAC
>DAOQNO010000271.1:0-2735 GCA_035332125.1 Elusimicrobiota bacterium
CCCCGTCAAATTGGAAAAGCAACTCGCGTTCATGGCGTCCCGGGACGCGGCGGTGAGCTTTACGTCCTTTCGCCGCATCAACCGGGACGGCAGCCGGGTCGGCGACCCGGTGGCCATTCCGCCGCGGCTCAATTACCGCCAGTTGTTGTCGAACACCGCGCTGGCCACGTCGACCGTCATCGTGGACCGGGCGCGAACGGGGACGTTCCGGATGACCCCGACGTATTACGACGATTTCGCCTTGTGGCTCGATTTGTTAAAACGGGGCGTCGACGCCCACGGCCTTTCCGAGGACCTCATGCGCTACCGGGTGGTCGGGAAATCCGTGTCCCGCAATAAATTCCGTTCGGCGCTGTGGGTGTGGCGCACGTATCGGGGCGTCGAACGCCTTTCGTGGATCGACGCGGCCGTTTGCTTTGCCCAATACGCCCTGCGCGCGCTTTGGAAATATCGACGATTTTGAGGCCGGCGTGAGCCGCGGCCGGGTCTTGGTGACGGGCGCCAACGGTTTTGTGGGTCGGGCCCTGATGTCGGCGCTTCGGGACGGCGGTCTCGATTTTCGAGCGGCGGTCCGTTCCGCGGATCGTCGTCCCCCGGCGGCCGAATTTGTCGCCGTGGGCGACCTGGGCCCCCGGACGGATTGGCGGAACGCTTTGGCCGGGGTGGATCGGGTGGTCCATTTGGCCGGCCGGGCCCACGTGATGTCGCCCGGGGACGACGACGCTTTTCAACGGGTGAACGCGGAGGGCACCGCCGGTCTGGCCCGGGCCGCGGCGGCGGCGGGCGTTCGGCGTTTTATTCTTTTAAGCACGGTGGGGGTTCACGGGGCGCGCTCGCCCGGGGATCGGCCCTTGACCGAGGAAAGTCCCATCGCGCCCGTGGGCCCCTACGCCCGATCCAAATGGGAGGCGGAAGAATCCCTTCGGGCGATCGCCGGGGCGTCGGGCATGGAGTGGGTGGCGCTTCGTCCGCCGCTGGTCTACGGTCCCGGGGCGCCCGGCAATTTTGCCCGCCTGCTTCGCTGGGCCCGGTCCGGATTTCCGATTCCCCTGGGAGCCCTGACGGCCCGCCGATCCTTCGTGTTCGTCGGCAATTTGGCGTCGGCCGTTCTTCGGGCGCTGCAACATCCGCGGGCCGCGAACCGGCCTTTTCTCGTGAGCGACGGCGCGGATTTGTCCACGGGCGATCTCCTCCGGGCGCTTCGGGCCGCCGGGGTGCCGTTGCGGTTGGTCTCCATTCCCGCCGGCCCCCTCCGGCTTCTGGCGCGATGGGTCGGCCGGGCCGGGGAATTCGGGAAATTGGCGGACCCCCTTGAATTGGACATCGGCGCCATTCGCCGGGCCTTGGAATGGCGTCCGCCCTGGACGGTCACGGAGGGTCTGGCCCGGTCCGTTCGTCCGGAGTCGGTCGGGGGGAAATGATCCGCCGGGCGTCGAGTCCCCTTGGTATAATGAACGGCGCCGGGCGAACCGGCGGGGACTTGGGGTCGAGGGAGGATTGACGTGACGGATTGGCGGTGGGACGGCCGGATGGCCGCGAGCGGGACGGTGTTCCTGGCCGTGTTGGTTTTTCACGCCGTCCTGTTGCGGTGGAAGCACCGGCTTCCCGTGGATCATCCCAACGACCGTTCCCTTCATTCGACGCCGACCCCCCGCATCGGGGGCCTGGCGCTGATCCCCGGATTGCTTTTGGGGGTGGGCGTTTTGGGCCGGGGGATGTCGCCTCTCCTGGGTCTCGCCGCGGCCCTTGGCTTATTTTCCTTTCTGGACGATCGATTTGGATTGCCCGTGACCTTGCGCCTCGCGATTCATCTCGGCGCGGCCGTCGTCTTCACCGGCCTCGGCGGATTTTGGTCCGACCTCCGCTGGGGGATCGCCTTGACGTTCTTAATCGTGTGGGGCACCAATCTTTTTAATTTCATGGACGGCTCGGACGGCTTGGCCGGGGGCATGGCTTTTTTCGGGTTTGCCGCCTACGGCGCGGCGGCCGGGGGGGCGGATCATCCCTCCGGACTCCTGGCGTCGGGAATCGCCGCCGGAGCGGCCGGATTCCTCCTTTTCAATTTTCCGCCCGCCCGGGTGTTTCTCGGCGACGCGGGATCCATCCCCCTGGGATTCCTCGCGGCGGCCATGGGGGTGGAGGGATGGGCCCGGGGGCGTTGGCCCGCCTGGTTCCCGGCCCTGGTGTTCGCGCCCTTTTGGGTGGACGCCACCGTGACGCTTGTTCGGCGGACCCTTCGGGGCGAACCCGTCTGGCGGGCCCATCGAACCCATTACTATCAACGGCTGATTCAAATGGGATGGGGGCATCGGAAAATGGCGTTGGTGGCCTACGGCCTCATGGCCTTGTGCGCGGCCGGCGGGGTGGCGCTTCGGCGCGCCTCCGCCTTCGCCCAACGGGCGTCCCTGGCGTGCGCGGCCGTCGGGGCCGTGGTCGTCATGGCGGACGTGGACCGGAGCTGGCGCCGCCGGGCGGAGAGTTCGAGATGAATTTCAAGAAGTTTCTCGTTTTTCTTCACGACGTCGCCGCGACGGCGGTGGCGTGGTACGCGGCCTTCCTCCTTCGGTTCAATTTCGCCATCCCGCCGGCCAACCTGGAAAGTCTGCTTTGGTCCATGGCCATCGTCGTTCCCCTCCAGGCCGTCGTCTTTTGGTGGTACGGGCTCTACCGAAGCCTTTGGCGGTTCGCGAGCCTCCCCGACCTTCGCCGCATCGTGATGGCGGTCTTCGTTTCGG
>DAOQNO010000272.1:0-2725 GCA_035332125.1 Elusimicrobiota bacterium
CCCCTGTCCCGCCACACCACCTGGGGCATCGGCGGACCGGCCGACTATTACGTCGAGGTGGAGAACCGCGACGCCCTGGACCGCCTCGTGACCTGGGCCGGCGACCACGGAATCCCGCTCTGGCCCATCGGCCAAGGGTCCAACTTGCTCGTTGGGGACCGAGGGATTCGGGGGATCGTCACGCGCCTTCGGGGGGATTTCGAAACCTTCCGGTTCGAAGACGGCGCGCGGGTCAACGCCGGCGCCGGCGTGTTGCTCCCCCAATTGTCCCGGGCCTGCGCCGAACGGGGTCTGTCCGGGGCCGAACCCTTCGCCGGCATTCCCGGCACCCTGGGGGGCGGCCTCATGACCAACGCGGGAACCCCCGAAGGCGATCTGGGCTCCCTGGTGGAAGAAGTCTTGACCCTGGACGCCGAGGGCCGCGAACGCCTTCTCACCGGGAAGGACCTCCGCTTCGGCTACCGCCGTTCCAACCTGATCGACCACTGGGTCCTGTCCGCCCGCCTCAAATTGCGGCCCGGGGACAGAAATGATATCCTCGCTTCCGTCGAGAAACAGAGGATGCGCCGCGCCGAGCGACAACCGCTGGGCACCAAAAACTGCGGCTCCGTTTTCAAAAATCCTCCCGGGGACCACGCCGCCCGCCTCATCGAAGCGGCGGGCCTCAAGGGAACGCGGGTGGGCGATGCGCGGATCTCTCCGAAACACGCCAATTTCATTGAAAACGTCGGCCACGCTTCGGCCGCCGACGTCCACGCGCTGTTGGCCCTCGTCCAAAAAACCGTCCGGGAAAAAAGCGGCGTCGACCTCGAACTGGAAGTCTGGCCCGTCGGGGATTAACGCGTGACCCCGTCGATTCCGGCCGCCCTCCGGCGCCGCCGTATCGCCTTGCTCCAGGGGGGACGTTCCGCCGAACGTCCGATTTCCCTAAAAAGCGGCCGCGCCGTTTCGGCCGCCCTCCGGCGCCTGGGACTGCCCCACCAATCCCTCGACATCGTTTCCAACCTCCCGACGGCCCTTCGCCGCCATAAAATCGACCTCGCTTTTCTGGTGACCCACGGCCCCTTCGGGGAGGACGGACGACTCCAGGGTCTTCTCGATTTATTGAACATCCCTTACACGGGGAGCGGCGTCCTGGCCAGCGCCCTCGCCATGCACAAACCTTCGGCCAAGGCACTCTTTCAAAACGCGGGCCTTCCCACGGCCCCCTGGTGCCTTCGACGGCGGGGCGAACCCGCCGACCGTCCGCCGTTCCCCGGCCCTTGGGTCGTCAAGCCCGCCAGCCAGGGGTCGGCCGTCGGGGTGCGCGTCGTTCGGCGGGCCGGCGAATGGGCGCCGGCCCTTCGAAAATCCTGGGCCGTGGAACCCGAGGCCTTGGTGGAACGCTACCTCCGCGGCCCCGAATACACCGTGGGCGTTTTGGACGACCACCCGTTGCCCGTGGTCCAGATCATTCCCAAACACGCCTTTTACGATTTTTACTCCAAATACGCTGTCGGCGGTTCCCGCCACGTGGTGCCGGCGCCCCTGCCCCCCCGTCGAGTGGAACGCCTTCAACGCCTCGCCGTCGCCGCTCACCGGGCCCTGGGGTGCCGCCACGTGAGCCGGGTCGATTTGATTTGGAGCGACCGGCCCTATTTGCTGGAAGTCAACACGCTCCCGGGAATGACCGACACGTCGCTCCTGCCGGACGCCGCCCGGGCCGCCGGCCTGTCCTTCGACGATTTGGTCCTTCGCCTGTTGACCCTGGCCCTTCGGGACGCCGCCGCGGCATGAAGCGGCGCCGCCACAAAGTCACGGTGCGCCGCAGCCACGCGGCCTACCGTTGGCGGACCTTCGCGGAGTCCCTGGCCGCCCTGATCCGGGCCATCCTGTTCCTCGGGTCCGCCGCCGCCCTGGCGGTGGGCGCCCACTGGTTTTGGACCCGCTCCCAATCCCTGGCCATCGGGGCGGTTCGTCTCGAGGGCGTCCCGCCCGTCGGCTTCCGGGACGCTCTCGGGCTCCAGCCCGGTCAGCCCCTCTTCGGATTTCATCGTCGGGATCTTGAAAAACGGCTCCGCGCCGCCTTCCCCGCCCTCGCCTCCGTCCGACTGGAGCGGCAATGGGACCGAACCGTTCGGGTCACCGTCGTTCCCCGGATCCCCCGCGCCCGGGTCCTGGCCGACGGTCGGTGGCGGGGCGTCGACGATTCCGGCGCCCTTTTCCCGTTGCCGGACGAAGGCGCGGGCCTTCCGGTGTTCGCCCTCCCGGACGATTCGGCCGTCCGCGCCAACGCCCTGGCCTTCTTGAAGGGCCTTCGAAACACCAAAGAAGGCTGGACGGAAGGCCTCTACAAAATTAAAATGTCTTCCGACGGGGACGCCGTCCTTTACCTGGCCGGGGACACCCCGGTCCAATGGGGGGCGCCCGACGCCGCCGCCGGCGTCCTGGGCCCGAAAGCCCGGCGGCTGTCGCGTGTGCTGGCGGCGCCGGAGGGCGCCGGGGGATTCGAATACATTCGCTTTGTGGACGACCGGCGCGTGGCGGCCAAACCGCGCGCGGCCGCCGCCCCGCCCCGCCGTCGCGCCTGAGGGAATACGATGCCTAAATCCGATCTCATCACCGGTCTCGATGTGGGGAGCGGCCAAGTGGTCGCCGTGGTCGCCGAACAAGCGCCCGACGCCGACGTTCCGGAAATCCGGGGCGCCGCCCGGCAGCCCTGCGCCGGACTCAAGGGCGGCGTGGT
>DAOQNO010000273.1:0-2698 GCA_035332125.1 Elusimicrobiota bacterium
GATCGAGATGGGCGACCATCGGAACTATTCTCTGGGGCCCACCCTCGCCTGGACGGCCTGGGATTCCGGGGCCCTGCGGTCGTCGGTCCAAAGCTTTTCGGCCCTCGCGGCCGCCCGAACCAACGACCGGGTCGGCGCGGAGCGCCGGCTTCGGTTATCGGTCCGGTTGACTTATTTTCAAGTTCGGGGATCCCTGGAACGATTGCGCCTGGTGGCCGACGCCCTGCGGCTGGCCCAGGCCCAACACGCCGACATCGATCTTCGACGCCGGGCCGGCGCCGCCAGCCGGGAAGACGCGCTCAAAGCCCACGGCGAGGTTTTGGCCCGACGGCGGACCCTGCGCGAGGCCCAAACGGAGTTGGCCGGGGACCTGCGGGATCTCCAGGCCCTCGCGAACCCATCGGCCAACACCGATTTAACCCGGCCCTGGCCCCGGGGCGTCGACCGGCCGGCGGACGTTCCCGTTCCCTCGATCACCGTCGCTCTGGACGACGAAGCCGCGTTGTTCGCGCGCTTCGAGCCGGCCATCGACTTGGCTTTTGACGCCCGGCACCCGGATTTGGAATCTCTGGCCGACCAGGCCCGGGCCGCCGATCGCGCCGCCGCCGGCCTCCGCGCCGGTCACGGTCCCGCGGTGGTCCTTTCCGCCCGCAGCAGCCGGGATTATCCGAACGGGCCCGTGCACGAAACGATCACCCAAAACAGCGCCGGCGCCAACCTCCGGTGGTCCCTGTTTGAAGGGGGCCGAGCGGTTCGGGAGGCCGAGGAGCAGGCCTCCCTGGCCCGGGCCGCCCGGGACCGCCGCCGACAAACGGAGAACGATCTTCGGCGGGAATGGGCCAAGGCCCGGGACCGCTGGACCGGGGCCCGGGAGGAGACCGAATTAAACCGCGCCGCCGTTCAGGAACGGACCGAACTGGCCCGGCTGACGTACGACGCTTACCGGGCCGGCCGGACCCCCTTTCTGGAAGTGCAAAGCGCCAACCTTCAACTGCTCGACGCCCAAACCGCCCTGGCCCGTTCCCGGCTCGCGGAATTGACGCAATTGGCGGTCTTGGAATCCCTCTCCTCGAAAGGATCGGTGTCCCCATGAGAAAAAAAATAGTTCCGTTGCTGGCGGCGGCCCTGGTGCTCGGCGCGGGGATCGCGCGTTGGGGATGCCGCCGGCCGTTCCGCTACGCCGGCACGCTGGAAGTCACGGAGGTGGGGTTGTCGCCCCGGGTGGCGGGGCCGATCCGCGAAGTCGCCGTCCGGGAGGGCGACGCGGTGAAAAAGGATCAAATCGTCGTCCGATTGGACGGGGACGACCTCCGATTGGCCGCCGATTTGGCGGACCGGGATTTCCGCCGGGGCGTGACCTTGAATAAAAACGGGTCCCTGCCCGACGAAGCCCTGGACCGCCTGCGGTTTAAGCGCGACGACACGGCCCTCCGCCTTTCCTGGTGCGATCTCCGATCGCCCCTGGACGGGGTCGTCCTCCATCGACACCGGGAACCGGGGGAGTGGGTGGCCCCCGCCCAAAACCTGCTCACCCTCGCCGACGGGGCGCACCCCTACGCCTATTTTTACGTGGCCGCGCCGGTCATGGCGCGGTTGTCGGTGGGGCAGAAAGTCGCCGCCACGCTTCCGGAGTTGGGCGACCGGCCCGCGAACGGGGTCATTGTTTACGTCCGAGGCGAAGCCGAATTCACGCCGAAAAACGTTCAAACCCGCACCGAACGGGAACGCCTGGTCTTCGGCGTGAAAGTCGCCTTCGACAACGCCGACGGCGCCCTCAAGCCCGGCATGACGGTCGAAACGGCGTTCTAACGCGACGGCGCGGGCCCCCGCGCCCCCCATGCCCCTCGCCCTTCACGCCACCGACCTCCGCAAACGCCTGGGCCCCCACGCGGCCCTGGACGGCGTCACCGTCGATTTCACGGCCGGGGGTCTTCACGGCTTGATCGGTTCCGACGGCGCGGGGAAGACGACCCTGCTTCGCACCCTCGTCGGCCTCCTGCGTCCCGATGCGGGCGCGGTTCAATACCGGGACGGCGCCCGCTCCCTTTCCCTGGAGGAGGCCCGGCCCGGCCTGGCCTACATGCCCCAACAGCAGAGCCTCTACGGAGACCTTTCCATCTCCGAACATCTGGATTTTTTTCGGGATCTTTACGGAATTCCCCCGTCGATTTATCGCGACCGCCGGGCGCGCCTCCTCGGACTGACGCGCTTGGACAAATTCCAGAACCGGCCGGCCGGCAAGCTCTCGGGCGGGATGTACAAGAAATTGGGCCTCATGTGCGCCCTTTTGCGCACGCCCACCGCCCTCCTGCTGGACGAGCCGACCAACGGCGTGGACCCCATCAGCCGCCGGGAGTTTTGGGACCTGCTGCACGATCTGCGCCGGGAGGGGCTGTTGATCATCGTGGCGACGGCCTACATGGACGAAGCGGAGCGATGCGCCCACGTGCATTTGATGGAAAACGGCCGGGTCCTGGCGGCGGGCGCGCCGCGGGATCTTCTTTCCCGGGAGGGCGTCCGCGGGTTTTCGGAGTATTTCATCCGGCGCGCCGAGGGCGCCGGGCCGATCGGGGGATCCCGGTGACCGCCGCCGTCGAAACCGAAAACCTGACGGTTCGATTCGGGGATTTCACCGCCGTGGACCGCGTGACCCTGGCGGTCGGGCGCGGGGAGATTTTTGGATTTTTGGGCGCCAACG
>DAOQNO010000274.1:0-2681 GCA_035332125.1 Elusimicrobiota bacterium
GCTTCGGGCGGAACCGACCGCCTCGGAGCGGTGGGAGAAATTGCCCGCCGCCGAACGGGAGCGGGTTTTGAAAAATTACGAGCGCTGGAAGGCCATGGACGGCGGCCGGCGGGAGGAAATGCAGGCCCGGTGGGAACGGTTCCGGTCCCTGGACCCCGCGCGGCAGGAGAAAATCCGGGAGCGGTGGGAACGTTACCAACGCCTTTCGCCCGAGGAGCGGCGCCGGGTGGACGAGGACGTGGAACGATGGCGGGCGGAGAAAGAGGACGGCGGGTCGAAGGACCGCGGAGAGCGCCGCTCGGAAAAAGAACGGGACGAGAAGCGCGAAGGGCGGGACGGGAAGGAACGGGAGAAAAACGACGATCCCCGGGGGGACGGGGATCGGGACGAGGACCGGCGTTCGGGCCGGGAGGACTAAACCTTTTTGGGGCGAGCGGCGTCTCATGGAGGAGACCGCAAAGGTCCAAGGCGATAAAACGGAGGATCGGACAATGAAGAACAGCAAATGGTTTCTGATGGGACTTTTTATCTTGCCGGTGATGGCTTCGAACCCCACGCTGAGTTGGGCGCGCCACGGCGGCGACGATGGATCGGGCGGGTCGGGCAGCGGGTCGGGATCGGAAGAGGAATCCGACGATGATATTCGCAACGAGGATCGCGCGGAGGATCGGCAGGAAGACCGGCAGGAGGACCGCCGCGAGGACCGACGGGAAGACCGGCACGGGGATCACGATCGGGGCGAAGCCCACGACGCGACCGATGACCGCGTGACCGGGGGGGACCGGGAAGACCACCGCGCGCGCCGGGAGCGGTTGGAGTCCAAGCTGGATCGTCTGGAAACCGGCCTCGAAGACGCGCGGAAATCGGGCGACGACGCGAAAGCCGGACGCCTGGAAAAGGAAATCAAGGACGTCAAGGATAAATTGGCCGGAATGGACGATGGGGCCAAAAAAACCAAAAACGAATCCGAAACCAAGGATTCGACCCGGACGAAGAACCGCTAATAATTCCGAAACGACGCAGCCACCGACGGGGGGGCCACCGGCCCCCCCGCCGCTGTTTGAAGCCATTCAACGAGGAGAACATATGAAAAGGTTATGGGGGTTGATGGGGTTGATCTTGGCCGGAACGGCCGGGGCCGTGGAGGGCAAATTGGCGCCTTACGGATCGGTGGGCGTGGGCTACGAATCCAACGTGTTTCAGGCGCCGTCGACCCTGGTGGGGGTCGCGGACCCGGTGCGGGGGGACATTTTTTACCGAACCGTCGTGGGCCTGGACGCGGGAATGAAGGTCGTGGAGGGCGGAAAGGTTTTCATTCTGTTTGACCACGAGGAAAACCATTTCTCCTCCCATTCGGTATTAAACAACTACGGTACGGAAGTGCGGGCGGGTTACCGCCAGGCCTGGGGCGGCCATTGGGCCGCGGGCCTCACGGGCCAGTGGGAAAAGCAGAACGAACGGGGCGTGGACGTGGACGGCGTTCCGCTCACGCAAACCTACGCCTACCGGGCCCTGGACATTTCGCCCCGGTTGGAATGGAACGGGGAGCCCTTTTCCGGAACCGGACGCACCGAGGCGACCTTGACCTACACGCGCCGGGTGGCGGACTACGAAAACCCGCCTTCGACCCCGTCGGTCCAGTCCCAGGATTACAAACAATCGGAAATCGGCTTGCGCCTGGTGCAGAACTATCCGGACCGTTACGCCGCCGCCTTCGAATACACCCTGGGAAAACGCGATTACGACGATTACCTGGCCCGATTGGGCGGGCCCGCCTCGGTGGAGGGCGATGCCACGACCGACGGGACCCGCCGAAGTCAAAAGGACCATCGCCTGACGGCGTCCTGGGAGCGGAATATCCGCCCCGGCACGCGGTGGGAAGTGGGGGCCAAGGCGGTCCTCCGCGACGACGGGTACCAAAATTATTTCAGCTACAAACAGATGGGCCTTTACGCCAAAGGCAAAGTGCGGTTCGAGTCCCGGCGGGAACTGAGCGGGAAAATCTCCTACGCCCAGAGAACCTACGATGTTCAAACCCTCTCGCTCGCCGATGCGACCAAGCGGAAAATGAGTCTTTTAAACGCCGGGGTGACGGGGACGCAGCCCTTGACCGACCGCCTCAAGGCGTTTTTGAAATACGACCTGGAGGTCCAGGGGTCCAACGTGAAATCCAACGCGTCGCCTTTGCAGGGGTTCACGGATCAAACGGTGTTCGCCGGGATGTCGGCTGAATGGTAAGGTGAACTGAAGCGCAAATCGGTTTTAACAAGCGCCCGGGGCTTTCACGGCCCCGGGCGCTTTTTTTCGCCCGGGTCCGTCCTTGACGAGAAGACCTTTATCGGTGATCCTTTATCCCATCATGACCATTGAAGAGCTCCTCCAGCGGGTGCGAAAAGCCGGGATGGACGAGGGCACCGTGCTTTCCTACGGGGCCACGCCCCTGGCGGAACACGCGGACCGGCAAGGTCAGGACCCCGGGCCCTGGCTGGACGCCCTGTTCGATTTCGTTTCCATCCTCCACACCCAGCAGATTTCCCTCTGGTCTCCGCTCCATTTCACCATCGAACCTCTGGCCCGGGCCGCGGGCGGGGACGCCGGGCTTTTCGTCGATTTGCTCGACGCGACCCGGGATTTGCTGATGGACCTGCGGGACCGGTCCGTCGACACGACCCGCACCGAGC
>DAOQNO010000275.1:0-2680 GCA_035332125.1 Elusimicrobiota bacterium
GGCGGCAGGCGGCCGAGCACGAGCCGCTGCTGGGCGGCGGGGGGGACGGGGGGGCATCTTCTTCCCGGTCTGGCCCTTGGAAAGGCCCTGCGGGAACGGGGGCACCTCGTTCATTTTATCGTCAAGATAGACGAAACCTCCCAGGACCGTGTCGCCCGGGAAGGGTTTCCCTCCAGCGCGTTCTTTTTTGAAGGGTTCCCCCGAAAACTCTCCCTTCGAGCACTCGCCTTCCCCTGGATCGCCGCGGCCGCCTATCGAAGCGCGGCCCGCATCGCGCGCCGGGAAACGCCCCGGGTGATCGTCGGCATGGGGGGGTACGTGTCGGTTCCCTTGGGCCTTTGGGCGGCGGGCCATCGGGTGCCCCTGGTCTTGCACGAGCAAAACGTCCGGGCCGGACTGGCCAATCGCTTTTTGTCGCGGTGGGCCGCGGCCATCGGCGTCACGTTTGAGGGGACCACGGGACTGCCCGCGGAACGTTGCACGACCACCGGACTGCCCCTTCGTCCGGATTTGAGGCCGGGCGATCCCCGGGCCGCTCGACGGGCCCTGGGGTTGGCCGAAAACGACGGAACGATCCTGGTCTTCGGGGGAAGCCAAGGGGCCCGGGCCCTCAACGCCCGTTGGATCGATTCCCTGTCCCGCCTTCGCCGGCCGGGGGAAAATTGGCAATTCATCCATTTAACGGGTCCCCAGGACGAAGCGGCGGTGCGCGCCGCCTACGAACGGGACGGCCGGCGGGCCTTCGTTCGGGCGTTTCATTCGGACATGGCCACCGTCTATTCGGCGGCCGACGTCGTGGTGGGGCGCGCGGGCGCCAACACCGTCATGGAAATTTACCGGATGGGGAAGGCCGCGCTTCTGGTTCCGTTCCCGCACGCGACCAGCGACCACCAGACCGCCAACGCCCTGGCCTTGGCCCGCGGGGGGGCCGCGACGGTCGTGGCCGAAGGGGAGTTGACCGTCGATCGGTTGGCCGACCTGGTGAACGCCTGGCCCGCCCTCGACGACCTCCGTCGGGCCAACGACGCGCGGTTGGCCGCCGTTCCGGCCGATTTTTCCCGGGCGGCGGAGCGGTTGGCGGACCTCGTGGAATCCGCCGTCGGAAAGGAGCCCGCCGCGTGAATCGAAAAACGATTTTGGTCGTCAACGACGATGGCATTCACGGCCCCGGCTTGCCGCCCCTGGTGAACGCCCTTCGTCCCCTGGGGCGCGTTGTGGTCGTCGTGCCCCAGCAGGAGCGTTCGGCGGCGAGCCACGCCATCACCCTGCACAAGCCGATCCGCCTTCGGGAAATCAAAAAGGATTGGTACATCACCAACGGCACTCCGGCCGACTGCGTGCGGTTGGGCGTGACCGGGATTCTTCGGGAACGTTTGGACGCGGTGGTGTCGGGGGTCAACCAGGGGGCCAATCTCGGCTCCGACACCCTCTATTCCGGCACGGTCGGGGCGGCGAAGGAAGGGTGTTTGCTGGGATTCCCGTCGGTGGCGTTTTCCCTGACGTCCAAGGACGGCGCGCGGTTCGACACGGCCGCCCGCTTCGCCCGCTCCCTGGTCCGCTGGATGCTGGGGAACGCGCTTCCGCCCCATTGTTTTTTCAACGTGAACGTCCCGGACGTGGCCTGGACGGAACTTCGGGGCGCCGCCATGACCCGGTTGGGCCGCCGCCTTTACGGGCGGCGGCTCACCCGCCGCCGGGATCCCCGGGGCCAGCATTATTATTGGATGGCGGGCGCCATTCCCCGGGGCGTGGCCGAGGTGGATTCGGACGTGGGCGCCGTGGCTCGACGCGTGATTTCGGTGAGTTTGCTTCGTCTCCTCGCCACCGTGGAGGACGGGCCTTCGACGCGCGGGCCCTGGCCCTTTTTGTTCTCGGCGCCGGGCGCCGGTCGGCCTAATTCGAAGCGCGCCAGGTGACGAGTTTCGGTTTTTCGGGAAGGCCGGGCGGAGGGTATTTGACGAGGTTGGCGTCGTAATAGAATTCCGAGGGCGTCCAGGTCCCGCCGCCCGCCGTCAGCGTGAATAAATTGGTGCGCGTTCCGTAAAATTTAAGCCCGGCGAATCCACCCCCCGTGGCGTTGACCATGTTGACCTGGCCGCTGTTGACCGAGGAAAACACCCCGTTGAGAATCGTAAAGTGGGTGTTGTTCGGGGCCTGGGGCGGAGGATCGATCGTGCAGTCGATTTGAATGTTGTTGGAGGCCAGCGCCGCAAAGGAATCCTGGGCGCTGGCCGCGTTCGTCCCGTTGGCGTAGACCAACGAGCCGTTGACGCGGAGGTTGCCGGCGGTCGCCGACAAGGCCGGGCCCGCCACGACGACGGTCACCCGCCCCCGCACCGTTCCCCGAACCGTGAGATTTGTGTTGTTGGCAAAAAACACGCCTCCCGTCGAAGGAATTTTCACCACCACCGTCGTCCCTTGAACCGTGAAAATCCCCTGGGTGCTCGTTTGGACGCTGAAGACCCAGGTCTGGGACGTTCCGTCCACGGCGTAGTTGTTGTGAAGGCTGTAATAAGTCGTGTCGATGGTGGGCCAGTCGATGTTCGGAACGTAACGGTAAATCACGCCGTTGACGGCCGCCCCGTTGAAGGCCGTCGCCCCCTCCACGTAGACGTCGGAATTGAACACCGCGCTGGCCGGCACCGTGAGATTGCCTTTGACCACCACGGGTCCGCTGTTG
>DAOQNO010000276.1:0-2676 GCA_035332125.1 Elusimicrobiota bacterium
GCCGACGATCCCGGCCGATTTTCCCG
Organism: Elusimicrobiota bacterium; assembly: GCA_035332125.1. GTDB lineage: Bacteria > Elusimicrobiota > Elusimicrobia > FEN-1173 > FEN-1173 > JADKIY01. Next base: position 27 of record DAOQNO010000276.1, read on the forward strand.
CAGGAATCGTGATCGTCCAACACATGCCCGAAGGCTTCACCAACGCCTTCGCCCGTCGGTTGGATTCGATTTGCCGCGTCGAAGTCAAGGAGGCGGCGGACGGCGACCGGGTGCTGGCGGGTCGGGCGTTGATCGGGCCGGGGAACCGGCACACGACCCTCCGCCGGAGCGGCGGGCATTACATCGTGGAGGTCAAAGACGGACCCTTGGTCTCCCGCCACCGCCCAAGCGTCGACGTCCTGTTCGAGTCCGTGGCCGCCGAGGCCGGGCGAAACGCGGTGGGGGCGATTTTGACCGGCATGGGGTCCGACGGGGCCCGGGGACTTTTGGCGATGCGGAACAACGGGGCGCGGACGTTGGCCCAGGACGAGGCGTCCTGCGTGGTGTTCGGTATGCCGGCCGTGGCCATCGCCCAGGGGGCCGTGGACCGCGTGGTGCCCCTGGAGCGGATGGCCGAGGTTCTTCTGGCCGAAGCCAACGCCCTTTCCGGCAAGGCGTGAGAATGTCTTTCGGGAGCGGCGGCTCCCCCCGGGGATTTTTCGAGGAGGCGGGAAATGCTGAAGATTAACAATATGTCGGTGGGAAAAAAAATAGGAAGCCTTTCGGCCTTGTTGATCGGGGGCATTGTGCTCGGCGCGGGAACGGGCTTGAAGGTGATGCGGTCCATTCACGCGGGCCTGGACAACATCGCCAAAGTCCAATTGCCCGCGACCCGCAAGGGCGCCTCGGCCGAAATCGGATTTCGGGTGCTCTATTCCTGCGTCTACCGCGCGCTCAACGTGACCCGGGAAACGCCGCCCGCCGTGATCAACGAGATCAACGCCGATTTGGAGCTCCAGGGCGAAACGTTCCGGTCCGCTCTGTTGGACCTGGACGGACTCGCGTTGAATAAGCCAACGAAGGACGCCCTGGGCCTGGTGCAGATGGCGTCGGAAACCTACCTGGCCGATTGCGAAGAAGTCGTTCGCCTCGCCACCCATGGGAACGGGGGGGCGGCGCGCGCGCGAATGAAGGATTTGAACAGTCAATTCCGGCAAATGGAAGACAGCCTTTACGTGTTGTCGGAAGAGATCCTGAAGGAGTCGACCCATCGAACCGCTCAAGCCCAGCGATGGCATCGATGGGGCACCGGCGTTTTGAGCGGGGTGGGGTTGGCCGTGGTGGCCATCGCGATTTTTCTCGCGGTGTGGATCATTCGCGGCATCACGCGGCCCCTGGCCGAGGCGGTGCGGGTCGCCAAAGACCTCGCGTTGGGCGACGTGCGTCCCCGGGTGACGGCGATGTTCAACGACGAACACGGCCGATTGCTCGCCGCCATGGGGGACATGATCCAATCGACGAAAGACCTGGTGCAGGCGGCCCGGGCCATCGCCGACGGGGATTTGACCGTGCGGGTCGTGCCCCGATCGGAACACGACGTGCTGGGGGGGGCCCTCGCGCAGATGGTGGAGAAAATCAGCCGCGTGATGCGGGAGATTCGCAACGGCGCCGCCAGCCTCATGAACGCCGCCGAACAGGTTTCGGCCACCAGCCAGGCACTTTCCCAGGGGACCAGCGAGCAGGCGGCGAGCGTGGAGGAAACCACGGCCAGTCTCGAGCAAATGAGCTCGTCCATCACCCAGAACGCCGAGAACAGCCGTCAAATGGAACAAATGGCCCTCCAGGGGTCCCGGGACGCCGAGCAAAGCGGCCAAGCCGTCGGGCAGACCGTGGAGGCCATGAAACAGATCGCCCAAAAAATTTCCATCATTGAGGAAATCGCCTACCAAACGAATCTTCTGGCCCTGAACGCGGCCATCGAAGCGGCCCGGGCCGGGGAGCACGGGCGCGGTTTCGCCGTCGTGGCCGCGGAGGTCCGCAAGTTGGCGGAGCGGAGCCAAGGGGCCGCCAAGGAGATTGGTTCCTTGGCGGGACGCAGCGTTCAGATCGCGGAACGCACCGGTCGATTGATCGGGGAGCTGGTGCCGGGCATTAAAAAAACGACCGATTTGGTCCAGGAAGTCTCCGCCGCGTCCAAAGAGCAATCGGCCGGGGTCGCCCAAATGAACCGGGCCATGACCCAGGTGGATCAGGTGACCCAGCGAAACGCCTCGGCCGCCGAAGAATTGGCCAGCACGGCCGAGGAAATGTCGACCCAGGCCGAGGCCTTGAAGGACCAAACCGGTTATTTCATCCTCGCCGAGACCGTCGACGGCGGGGGCGGGAGCCCTCCCTCCCTGGAAGCGGGCGCTTCGGCCGCCCCCCCGGCGCCGGTTCCGGTCGATCCGCGGGCGGTCGACGACGACGAAAAGCATTTCACCCGGTTTTAGCCGCCGTGACGACCACGCCCGCCGTCCCTCAACGCCCGACGCCCTACCTTTCCTTTTCTTTGGGGGGGGAGGATTACGCCCTGCCGGCCCTCCGGATCCGAGAAATCATCGAATACGAGCCCATCACCCCGTTGCCGGGGGCGCCGCCCTCCGTTCGAGGGGTCATCAATTTGCGGGGGAGCGTCGTGCCCGTGGTCGATTTGGCCGTCGCCTTCGGTTTGCCATCGACCGTCGCGGCGGCGTCGACGTGTGTGGTGGTCGCCGAATTGGAGGTCGCCGGGGAGGTTTGCCCTGCCGGCCCTCCGGATCCGAGAAATCATCGAATACGAGCCCATCACCCC
>DAOQNO010000277.1:0-2657 GCA_035332125.1 Elusimicrobiota bacterium
CTGGTCGGCGAAGCGGTGGAGGGAAAATCGTTGGCGTTGCTGGACCGGTTGGCCCGTTCCGGAAATTTGTGGGACCGGCGCGTGGCCATGATCGCCACGCACTACTTTACGAAGAAGGGCGATCCCAAACCCGCCCTCCGCCTCGCGCGCCGGCTACTGTCCGACCCGCACGATCTGATGCATAAGGCCGTGGGGTGGATGCTCCGGGAGGTGGGAAAGCGATGCGGGGAGGCATTCCTCACGACATTCCTTGATCGGCACGGTGCGGCGATGCCCCGAACGGCCCTGCGTTACGCGATTGAACGCTTTCCGTTCCACCGACGTCGTTTTTATTTGCGCGGCGGGCGGCGCGGTTGATTCAATAGAGGGACCACGTGGTCCCCTTGGTGTCCGTGTGGGTGCAGGCCACTTTGATTTCGCCGGTGAGCTGGAAAGGCATCGTCGCCGTCGTGCGGAAGGCGTAATAGGTCGGGCCCCCGAATTCGGGCATATTGAATAGGGGCGTCACGCCGGTGTCTTGATTCCCCAGTATGTGCGCGGGAACCGTGGGGACTTCAATCCGGGGAATTTCCGAAAGATATTTTGGAAGCAGAGCGTGGGCCAGGGCCTGGCCGGACCCGTCGTCGAAGGGATACCGGCCTTCGTTGTCGGCGTAGTAGATGCTGAGGGCCGAACGGACCGTCCCCAACTTGCCCCGGGTGGAGGCTTCCTTGGCTTTGATCACGAGATTGGCGAATTTGGGAACGGCGATGGCCGCCAGCAGCCCGATGATCGCGACCACCAGCATTAATTCAATCAATGTGAAACCGGATCGTCGATGGATATGGGTCACTGGAACCTCTCGCTTCAAGGGTAACCCCCCAAAGGCGTTTCGCCAAGTCTTTCGTCGACGGACGCTCCCCGCCAAAAACGCGTTGTAAAGACTTCCCGATTTTGGTTTAATTAACGCAATGTTGTTGACCATTCCGCCGGACAAGGAATATTTTTCCATCGGCGAAGTGTCGCGGCTCTCCGGCGTCAAACCTCATGTCCTCCGTTATTGGGAGCGCGCCTTCGGCTTGGTTCGTCCCGCGCGGCGGGGCACCGGCCATCGGCGATTCGGACGGCGGGACGTCGAAACCATCGGGCGCATTCGGGAATTGGTGGAAGATCGCCGCCTGACGCTGGAAGGGGCCAAAAAAGAGCTTCGGGCGCAAAATCGACGGGGGGCGGAACAGATTCCCCTGGCCTTTAAGGAAACCTCGGCCGCCGTCGAAGTGCTGAAGGAACTGAAGCGCGACATGGCCGAGTTGCTGAACGAATTGAAGCGGCCGCTTTCGACGGATTCGAAAAGCTGACCGTCGCGGGCCGTCCGCAAAACCATTTTTCGGGGCGTAGCGTAGTGGTAGCGCACTCGCTTGGGGTGCGAGAGGTCGTGGGTTCAATCCCCACCGCCCCGATATTTTTTTTAAAAGTGCCGGAAGGACCATGAGTGACCGTTCAGAGCGTTCCTTCCCCTTGAAAGCGCCAATCCGAGCTTAGAACGCCGTCCACCCTTGCCGATCCCGAAGCGCGTCCTCTTCTGCTACATCTCTCCCGCCAGCGGTCACCGTCGCGCGGCCGAAGCCGTGATGTCGGTCCTTCGCCACGGCCATCCGCCGATCGATTGCGAAGGGGTCAATTCCATCAGCTACGCCAATCCCGTGCTGGGAAAGCTGGTCTCTAAACTCTATCTCCAGGTTTTGAAATTCGCCCCCCAGCTGTGGGATTTCCTTTACGACAACCCCCACATTGAAAAAGCGACCCGGGACCTTCGGGAACTGCTCAACATGTTCAACACCCGTCGCATCGCCGAAGTCCTTCGGGGGTTTCGGCCGCGGTGTTTGGTGTGCACCCAGGCGGTGCCGGTGGGCCTCCTGGCGGCGTTGAAGGAACGGGGGAAAATCAAATTGCCCCTGGTGGGCGTTTTGACCGACTTCGGCGTTCACAATTATTGGATCTCCCCGCAGGTGGACCTTTACCTCGTGCCGAGCGAGGAGGTGCGTCGGAAAATGATTCGGGTCGGCGTTTCCGAAAGCCGCATCCGGGTCACGGGCATCCCCATCGATCCCCATTTCGGTCTTCCCGGCGACAAACGGGCCGAACGCCTCGCTCTGGGATTGGCTCCCCACCGCCCCACGGTTTTGGTGATGGGGGGAAATTACGGGTTGGGCCCCATGGAGGACGTGGTGAGCTCCCTTCGACGATTGCCCGTCGCGCCCCAGGTGATCGCCGTTTGCGGGTCCAATCGCCGCCTGCTCGGCAAGATGCACCGGCGCTTCGCCGACGACCGTTCCGTCCGGGTGATGGGGCAGATCCGCACCATCCACCGTCTCATGGACGCGGCGGACTTGTTGATTTCAAAATCGGGCGGTCTGACCACGGCCGAATCATTGGCCAAAGGGCTTCCCATGATCATCATTCAACCCATCCCGGGGCAAGAGGAGCGAAACGCCGATCATCTGTTGCGTTACGGCGCCGCCGAACGGGCCGACACGCTGGAGGATTTGACGCGATTGGCCCAGCAGCTTCTCTCGAACCGACAACGCCTGGACCGGCTTCGGGAGAACGGCCGTTCCTTGGCCCGCCCCCGGGCGGCCTACGACGCCGCCGAGGCCATTCGGGCGCTCATGGAAGGC
>DAOQNO010000278.1:0-2653 GCA_035332125.1 Elusimicrobiota bacterium
CAGCGGGAAGTTCCCATCATGATCGGCGTCAGCGTTCTCCTCTGGGTCCTGGCCCTGGACGGTCGGGTGTCCCGGCCGGAAGGGGTCTTCCTTCTCCTCCTGCTGGGGGCCTACACGATCTTCCAGGTGCGATTGGGTCTCCGCCAGGGCAACGGCCACCCGGTCGCCGTGAAATCCTCCACGGGACTCAACGTTCTCGCGATCGTCGGTGGATTGGCCCTTCTCGTTCTGGGGGCCCGATGGTTCCTGGACGGCAGCGTTCAATTGGCCCGGTCCGCGGGGTTGAGCGAACTCATCATCGGTCTCACCATTGTGGCCGCGGGCACGAGCCTGCCGGAAGTGGCGACCTCGCTGTTGGCCACCTGGCGGGGTGAGCGGGATCTGGCCGTGGGCAACGTGGTGGGATCGAACATCTTCAACATCCTGGGCGTTCTGGGAGTGGCGGCCGTTCTCGGGGACGGCGTGGCCGTTTCCGGGGCGGCCCGGGCCTTCGATATCCCTTTGATGACCGCCGTCGCCCTGGCCTGCCTGCCGATTTTCTTTACGGGCCACGTCATCGCCCGGTGGGAAGGAATCGTCTTTCTCTTCTACTACGCCGCCTACACCGCGTTCCTCGTCCTCGACGCGCGCGGGCACGACGCCTTGCCGCTGTTTAACGCGGTGATGCTGAATTTCGCCGTCCCCCTGACGGTTCTAACCCTGGGGATTTTTGTTTACCGCCACTGGCGGAACCCCCCACCGTCCGTCTCGGCGACCCGAGGAAATTCATTGTGAGCAACTTGCTGGACCCCGTCATCCTCTTTTTCGTCCTGGGCCTGTTGGCCGGGGGCGCAAAAAGCGATCTGCGCCTGCCGGAACCCGTCTATAAAATGCTGAGCATTTACCTGCTCGTCACCATCGGCCTGAAGGGCGGGGTCCATCTGGCGGAGCACGCCGGCTTCGGATTGATCGGACCCGTCGTGGCCGCCCTTCTCCTGGCCCTGATCATCCCCGCCATCGCCTTCGGGGTGTTGAAAGTCTGGGGGAATTTTTCCCGGGACGACGCCGCCGCCCTGGCCGCCCACTACGGCAGCGTGTCCGCCGTGACCTTCGCCGTGGGCCAGGCCTTTCTGGATCGCCGGGGACTGCCCCACGAGGCCTACATCGCGCTCTTGGTCGCGGTGATGGAAGTTCCCGCCATCGGTTTGGCCGTGGCGCTCGCCCGCCGGGGCGAGGGCAAAACCGAATGGGGGCCCCTGGCCGTCGAGGTCCTCCTCAACCGGTCCATATTTCTTTTGATCGGCGGCGTGGCCATCGGCGCGGTCGCCGGACACGAACGGCTTCAGCCCATCGAGGGGTTTTTCTTCGGGGGGTTCAAGGGGGCCTTGGCCCTATTCCTCTTGGAGATGGGCGTTCTCGCCAGCCAGCGACTGGGGGACCTAAAAAAGGTGGGGCCTTTCCTGGTGGGCTTCGGGATTCTGATGCCTCTACTGGCCGGAACCCTGGGGGCCCTGGCCGGGACCCTCGCGGGCCTTTCCCTGGGCGGCACGACGCTCTTGGCCATCTTGGCCGCGAGCGCCAGCTACATCGCCGCCCCGGCCGCCTGTCACGTGGCGATCCCGAGGGCGAACCCGACGCTTTATCTGACAGCGGCCCTGGGAATTACGTTCCCGTTCAATCTGACCGTGGGAATTCCCATCTACTTCGCCCTGGCGGGCGCCTTTCACCGTTCGGGGTAGGGCCTCCCCCTTGGCGAGGGGACGCCGCGGGTCACCGCCGGTCGTCGGGGCGGCCGGCGGGAGCGGGGGCTTGGGAATCCCGAAACCGGGCCTGAATGTCCTCCACCGCGTGCCGGTTGTGGAGGAGCGCCTGCACGCAGTCCCGATCCAGCTTCGTCCGGCTGAGGCGGCGCAGGTAACGGAACGCCCGGTCGTTGGTCCAGGCGCTCTTGTAGGGACGAACGCTCGTCAAGGCGTCGAAAATGTCGGCCACGGCGATGATCCGCGCCTCGATGGGGATCTTGTTGCCTTTCAGCCCGTGGGGATAGCCGGACCCGTCCATGGCCTCGTGGTGGTGCTCGGCGATGTGCCGAAGGGCGTCCACCCGGTGCAAAGATTCCAATTTGAAATTATGGAGGATGGCGTCGATGATCCGGCGGCCCTGGGTGGTGTGGGACCGCATGATCTTTTTTTCCTTGGGCGTCAACGAGCCCGGTTTGAGCAGGACGTTGTCCGGGATGCCGAGTTTCCCCACGTCGTGCAGGGGCGCGAAGGATTCGATGGTCTGAATCTGCTCGTCGTCGAAACGATACAGCCCGGTGCGGGCCAGCTCCTGGGCCACGAGGCGGGAATAACGGGCCATTCGCTCCAAATGGTTTCCGGTTTCGGGGTCCCGATAGTGGACCATTTCGTTGGCGGTTTGAAGGGCCGCCGTCATCACCCCCGCCGTGCGCAGGCCCGCCGTGGCGACGTTGGTGATCAAGTGGGCGAACAAATCCATCACGTCCAAGGAGCGCGGCGAAAAACTGTTTTTTTTACGGCTGTTAAAAAACAGGAGTCCCGCCACCCGGCCGTTGACGACCATGGGAAAAGCGTAGCTGGATTTGTACCCGTGGGCGCGGATTTCCAGGGTGTGCAACCCCCGCCCTTCGTCGAACACCGACAGGTCGTTGACC
>DAOQNO010000279.1:0-2638 GCA_035332125.1 Elusimicrobiota bacterium
CCCAAAGGACGTCCCCGGCCTCCAGTACCGTTCCGCCGTCGGGAACCAGAAATTGGTCTCCCCGTCCGATCAAGGCGATCAGGCTGTCCTTGGGAAGGCCCAGGGCCACCAGACGCTGCCCCACCCGAGGAGAGTTATAGGGCAGGATGAAATCCTCCAACCGGGCCCCACCCCCCAGGGCGCTTTCCAAACGTAAGGGGACCCGGCGGGGATCTTCGGGCGGCGCCTCTAGACCCAGCCGCCGCGCCACCCATGGAATCGTGGTCCCCTGGACCAAGGCGGAGGTCAGGACGACGAAGAAAACGATGTTGAAGAAAAGGTCCGATTTGGGAACCCCGGCCAAGAGCGGGAAGGTGGCCATCACGATGGGAACCGCCCCCCGAAGCCCGACCCAGGAAAGCAGCCATTTTTCCCGGGTTGGGACCGCGGACCCGGACAGCGAAAGGAACACCGAAATCGGCCGGGCCACGAACATCAGGAAAAAAGAAACCGCCAGTCCGGTGCCGGCCACCGAAACCAACCGGCTGGGGAACACCAACAAGCCCAAGGTCAGAAACATGCCGATTTGCATCAACCATCCCAAACCGTCGTGGAAACGCCGCAGGCTCTTTTTGTGGAGGAAATTGCCGTTCCCCAAAGCGAGACCAGCGGTATAGACCGCGAGGAACCCGTTGCCCCCCAGGCGATCGGTCAGACCATACACGACAAGGACCAACGACAAGGTCAACGCGGGGTAAAGGCCTTCGTACCCCAGGCGTACGGCGTTCAAAAGTCGCCGGGCCCCCCATCCTCCCCCGACTCCGACGGCCAGCCCCAAGCCCATCTGAATCGCGAAGTCCAGGGGGAGGCGGACGGGCGACTTGCCGCTCGGGGAAAGCCAGGAAACGGCGGCCAATGTCAAAAACACCGCCATGGGATCGTTGCTGCCGGACTCAAACTCCAACAACGGGCGGAGGGAGCCTTTGAGGCGAACGCTGGCGGATTTCAGAACCGCGAAGACGGCCGCCGCGTCCGTGGAGGCGATGATCGAACCGAGGAGAAACCCTTCCGCCCAGGAAAGCCCCAGCGCGGCCCGGGCGAAGAGCGCCATGGCCCCGGCTGAAAGGGCCACCCCGAGGGTCGAAAGGGAAAGGCCCCGGACCAACACGGGGCGGACCGCGGCCCATTCGGTTTCCAGACCCCCGGCAAACAGGATGAAGGCGAGCGCGACGGTCCCGGCGGTCTGGGCCCACCGGGCGTTATCAAAGGCAATACCGCCGAGGCCCTCGGACCCGGACAACATGCCGACCGCCAAAAACAGCAGGATGGCCGGCACTCCGAAGCGGTCCGAGGCCTTGCTGACCAACACGCTCGCCAAAAGCAGCGTGCCGGCGCTTAGGAGGAGGGTGGCGATGGGCATGCGAAGATTAAATCACTTTGATTTGGGTTTCAGTCCATCCAAAGTATAGTCGGCCCCCATGCCCATTTCGCGGGCGGCGCCGTCCAGGGTTTTTTGGATCAATTTCCGGGAGACCGGTTTGTCCACGGTGAATTCCACCCGGGCCGTGGACTGTTCCGCCCGGACGTTGGAAAGACCGGGCACCGAGGTCAATCGTTCCTTGACCCAATCCGCGCACCCCCCGCAGACAAAGGCCTTCATTTTGGCCGTGTAAACGCCCGCCGCCAGAAGGTCGGCTGGGCTTTCCGTCGAAGTTTTTGCCGGGGAGGGCATCGTTTTTTTGTTCGCCGCCGCCCCGTTGACGACCGCCAACGCCATCGCCAAAAACGCCGTCGACCCCCATCGTGTTGTCCGTTTCATAAGTCTCCTTTACGCCTTAAGATTTTTGCCCTTCCACATTTTATAAACGGCCGGATAAACCAGCAATTCCAGAACAAAACTGGTCACCAGGCCCCCGATCATGGGCGCGGCCACGCGCTTCATCATGTCCGCCCCGGTGCCGGTGGACCACATGAGGGGCAACAGGCCCATCATGGCCGCGGCCACGGTCATCATTTTGGGGCGCACGCGCTTGACCGCGCCGTGGACGATGGCTTCGTCCAGTTCCCCCGCGTTCCGCAGGCGGCCGGCCCGAAGGGCCTCGTCGTGGGAGAGGTCCAGGAAAAGCAGCATGAAGACCCCCGTCTCGGCGTCCAGGCCCAGGAGGGCGATGATTCCCACCCACACGGCGATGGACACGTTGTAGCCCAGAAGCCACAGATACCACACGGCGCCGATCATGGAAAACGGCACGGCCAACATCACGAGGCCCGCTTTGGCGGTCGAGCGCGTGTTCATGTAGAGAAGCAGGAAGATGAGAAAGAGCGTGACGGGCACGACGATTTTGAGCCGCTCCCGCACCCGGAGCATGTTCTCGTACTGGCCGCTCCACACCAGGGCGTACCCGGCGGGAAGATCCAATTTTTCCCGCACCACTTTTTTGGCCTCCTCCACGTAGCCGCCCACGTCCCGGCCCGCCAGATCGACGTACACGTACCCCGACAACAGGCCGTTCTCGTCCCGGATCATGGAAGGGCCGTCCACCAGGGAAATGTCCGCCAACTGGCCCAGGGGCACCTGGGCGCCGGACATGGTGGGGACCAGCACCCGCCGGAGTTTGGGCAGGTCGTCCCGGTATTCCCGGGCGTAGCGCACGTTGAC
>DAOQNO010000280.1:0-2633 GCA_035332125.1 Elusimicrobiota bacterium
CGGGGACCCCATGGGCTTTTTGGGGGCGCTCCAGCGCCTGCTCAAACCCGGGGGTCAACTGCTGGTCGAAGTGCCGAACGTGGACGACGCGCTTCTGGCGCTCTACGACATTCCGGCGCTCCGGGATTTCTATTTCACCCCGGCGCACCAGTTCTACTATTCCAAATCCACCCTCGACCGGGTGTTGAAGAAAGCCGGGTTCTCCGCCGTGACGATCGAGCCCGAACAGCGCTACGACCTGTCGAACCACATGCACTGGATGCTGGCGGGCAAACCGGGCGGCCAGGGAAAATACAACCACGCCTTCTCGCCGGAGCTGCTCGCCGCTTACTCGCAGAACCTGAAAGACCGTTATCTGTGCGACACGTTGTTTGCGGTGGCCTCCGCCTGATCCAGGCCATGTCCCGTCTCGGGCACAAATACGAACGCTGGGAAAACGGGCGCGCGCGCCGGGCTGGGATCGACCGGACCCCGGAAGAATTCGCCGAGACCATGAATTACCGGAACGCCGGCGTCTTGGAAAGCCGGGAGCGATTTTTGTCCGAGCGGTGCTCGGCCGCGTGGATCCGGGAACTGAACGGAATTTTTCAAACCCGTTTGGCGCCGAACCGTCGCGCGTTGTTCATCGGCTCCGGACTGGGCGAACACGAAGTCCCCCTGGCGATCCGGGGGTTCAACGTGGTCGCGTCGGATATTTTTCCGGAGGGCCTCGAGGAAACCCGGCGTCTTTTCCCGGAGCTCCAAATTCGCCGGCTGGATATTTTGAATCCCCCCGCCGAGGCGCGGGGGGCCTTTGATGACGTGGTCGACGGCGGGTTGACGTTTTACTACGACGACGCGGCCGTTGTGGCCGTGTTGAAGGCCATGAAGGGAACCGTTCGTTCCGGGGGGCGGGTTTTTGTCGTCCACCGCTACAACGATACGGCGCTGACGTGGTGGATCGACCGATGGGTTTTGCCCCTGGAGGCGTTTCTGAAAAACACGGTCCAATGGGCGCGACGGTCGCCCGCGCGGTTTGTCCGAAAAACCCATGGATTTCGGCGGAGCGTTTCCGAAATGACGGCGTTGGCCGCGGCCGCGGGCTTGCGCGCCCGGGGAGTCTTTTTTGCCGGTCACGGCTGGGAACTCAACCGAAGCGCGCTCTTGTCCCGGTTGCGGTTTCCGATCCCTCTGGCGGGAACCGTCGATCGGTGGCTCCACCAGCTCCAGGCGGTGACCGTGTTTGAATTCACGCCGGAAGAAGGCGCGGCGTGAAGGCCGCCATCGTCGGTTTCGGGGGCATGGGCCAGCGGCACTTCAAGGCCTACCGCGCGGCGGGGGTCGAAGTGGCCGCCCTCTGCGACGTGAACCCCGAGGCCGTGCGCCGCGCCGCGCCGGATTTTCCCGCCGACCGGGTGTTCACCGATCCGGAGAAAATGTGGACCGCGGTCCGGCCCGACGTGTTGAGCGTCGTTTCCAACGGCCCCACCCACGCCGCCCTTTCGACGGCGGCGATCCGGGCGGGCGTGCCCCGGGTGCTCTGCGAAAAACCCATGGCGACCAACCTGCGGGACGCCAAGGCGCTGTTGGCCGCCGCGCGGGAGCGCGGCGCGCGCCTGGCCGTCAACCACATCCGCCGCTGGAGCCCCTCCTACGACGCCGTGCGGAAAGCCATCGGGGAGGGCGCGATCGGCCGGCTGCGCCACATCTATTTTCATTCCGGCAGCACGGGCCTGGGCAACTTCGCCGTGCACGCCTTCGACACCATGCGCCTTCTTTTCCAATGCGATCCCGACTGGGTCCAGGGAACCCTGGACCGCACCGGCACCCCGAACCCCCGGGGCGCCCAGTTCAAAGACCCCGCCGGCTACGGCGTCCTCCACTTTCAAAACGGCGCCCGGGCCTTCGTCGACACCTGCGAGGACACCGGCGTCCAATACCAATACACCCTGGTGGGAGAATACGGGCGGTTTTTCATCGACGAGTTGAACGACGTCTGGACCCTGCGGGCCCGGAGCGACGCCGACCGGGCCCTGCCCCTGACCCGCTACGGTTCGCCCATGCCGTCGGTCCCTTTCCAGAACCCCGTGCCCTTCGACATCGTGGACCTGACGAGCCGGGCGATTCGAAATCTTCTCTCCGAGGAGCCCGTGCGGTCGCCCGGGGAGGACGGCCTGCGTTCCCTGGAAATGGTGCTGGCCTTCCACGTTTCCGACCGGGAGGGGGGCGCCCGGGTCCCCCTGCCCCTGGATCCCCGCCACGACGGCTGGGACGTCCCCATCGCCTGACATGATTCAACCCCGCGCGCCCCTTCGCTTGGTGACCCGGACGCCCTTGGCGGAGTACGCCCGCGGCGTCAAAATGCGGCTGGACAAGAACGAACGCCTCGTCCCCGACCCGGCCCTGGCCCGGGAAGTCCTGCGCGCCGTGCCGCTCCGGGCCTTGACCGAGTATCCGGATTACGGCCCCTTCCTGGCCTTCCTCGCCCGCCGCCTGACCTGCCGCCCGGAAAACCTGCTGTTGACCGCCGGCTCCGACGGGGCCATCAAACTCGCCTTTGAAGCTTACGTCGACCGGGGGGACGAGGTGGTCCTGCCGTCGCCCTCCTTCGCCATGTTCGGCGTCTACGCCGCCCTGGCCGGGGCCCGGGTGCG
>DAOQNO010000281.1:0-2623 GCA_035332125.1 Elusimicrobiota bacterium
GGTCACCGCCCCGGGCAAAGGTCTTCCCTTGATGCCCTGGTTGGCCATGGTCGGAACCTGGGGCGGTCTGCCGCGCCGGGAATACGAAGCCCTTCGCAAGGATCTCGTGGAAGCGCTGACCAACGGGAAGTGGACGCCCGAAGAGGTCGATCAATTCGGCCGGCGGGCCTTGGATCTCTACCGCGACGATCCCGTGCAATTGAATTGGTTGGCCTCGGGCGTGCGGAAGGCCCTTCCGAAAATCTCCGCGGTCGGGTTTGAAGCGGAAATGCGCCCGCTGGCCCGGGCCTTGTTGGAAAGGGCCGAAGTGGCCTACGTCCTGGCCGTCACCCGTGGCATTGCCGAAACGGCCATCGGGGCCCTCGGCGATGCACCGGACGCTTGGTCGTCGATCATTGAAAAACTGACCGGCGATTTGGAAGCGCTTCACCGACGGTGGGACAATTGGAGCGGCCCGGATTTTAAAACGGTGGCCGCCGTGCGCCTTTTGCCGCGGCATCTCCTCCAATTGTTGGCGGACGGGGGCGGAGGTCGGGCGATTCTCTTGGCGAGGGGATCGGGGGTAAGGGAATCCCTCGAGTCCACCCGGGACCACCTGTCCCGGGCGTTTGATGGCCTTATCGCCACGCCCCTTTCGGAAGCCCTGCCGATGGACATGGATCACATCAACGATTTCGCTTTGGCCGATCGCGCCCGCAAAGGGACCGGCGGCCTTTGGACCGTCGTTTTCGGCTTGGTCGCGGTGGGTCTCGCTCAATACTTCCTGGGAACGGGCTGGGGCGACGCCTTGACCTGGGCCAACGCCGCCGAAGGGGGAATGCTTTCGGCCGGGGTCGCCGGAGCCGTCGGCGCCCTCTCCCACGGCGGAGGGCCGGGTTGGAATAACGGCGGACGCGCCGGATGGTCCTACCGACGATTGAACAACGGGGCCGAAATGTGGACTCCCTTGGGGGAGGGCCTTTCCTCCGTCCCTGAAAAAGGCCTCATTGAATACGTCGGCGATAAATACGTCGTTCGAAACGAAATCAAGTATGAAAAAATATCTTCGCCGGTTTCGGAAATCAACGACACCCTTCAAATCAATTTGGTCGATGCCATTGTTGAACGGGCCCGGCGGGATCCCGCGCGGCCCTTCGTTGTATTGGATTGGGGCGCCGGCCAAGGCCAGGCCCTGCGGGAAATCGACGCCGCGTTAAAGAAAGATCATCCCGACGTTCAGAACGTGGTATTGGTGGGATTGTCGAACGTGTATTACTCGGCTTGGGAAACGCTTCCGAAGGGCGTGGCGATGATTTACGCCCCGGCGCGGAATTTGGCGGAGGTGATCCGTCCGGAGAGTCTCGGGCTCGTTTTCAGCCATTGGAGCCTGCGAAGCATCGCGGGGCTTCGTTGGACGGCCTATCTGTTGGACTTGCTGCCTCTTTTATCGCCGGGGGGCGTCGTGTATTCGGACATCGCGCCGTCCCCCGCGGCCCTGCAGGAAATCGGCAGGCATTATTTCGTTACCACGAACCCTTCGCGACCCGATTTGCCCCTTTTAACGAAACCGCTATCCTGGCACGCCCAGGACGTGGGGCACGCGAGCCTCGTTTCGCCCGAACATCCCGATCACAACGACGACGCTGTTTTGATTCCGGAGCGGGACCCCGCCGCGGGGGCCGCGCCGGGGGAAATTCCGGGCGTGGCGGTCTTGGACGGCTACGGACGCAAGAGCTCGGGACGGGAGGCCAGTTCCCTGGTGGCCGAAACCTTTCGCGACTGGATGCGTCAGTTGCCGGCGATCCCCTCCATCGAGCAAATTTGGATCGACGTGAACCGGACCATTTCCGACGCCCTCGGCCGGATTCAAAAGGAATTGGGGCATTTGCTGCGTCGCAGTCGGGACGAAGGCGCGGAGTTTTATCCCGGAACCACCCAGGCCCTGGTGATACCCACGTTGATGCCCGACGGGCGGCACTACCGGGTGATCGCGGTGGCGGTGGGAAACACCCACATCTTCATTTTCAATCCCCGGGATAATCGCCTCTACATGGTCACCGACGGCGAGCGGCCGCACAGCGGTCAAGGCAAGCGAGTGGGAGAAAGCCTCGCGGACGTGGATCGAATGCACCGCCAGGGAACGCCCGCCTCCCGGGGCGCCCGGGACGAAGGGATCCTGCTGAACGCCATTCAGCCCGGCCACAACCCGAACAAGAACGGACTGGCCAAAATGTTCGTGGGGGTCGATTACCACCCCATCGACGACGTCCCCGCCGGCAGCCGGGTGCTCATCCTCTCGGACGGCGTGCACGCCGCCCTTTCCCAGGCCGATTTGTCCCGGTTGCTGGAACGGCACGCGGACAAATCCTCCGATCAACTCGCCACGCTGCTGGTGGAGGAAGCCCAGGCCGCGGTCAAAGCCAATCCGAAATTGAGCGGGGACGACACCACCGCGGCCGTGTTGGACCTTAAGGACCCCGGAACGGCGTCGATGCCGGTCGGCCCCAATTTCTTTTCCCTGGCGGCCATGGCCGTCACCGGGGCCCTCTCGAGTTTGGGATTGTTCTATTCGCCCGATGCCTCCGCCTCCTGGGCCACCTTGGCCGTGAATGCGGCTCAACCCCTGGCCAACGCCCTGGGGCCG
>DAOQNO010000282.1:0-2623 GCA_035332125.1 Elusimicrobiota bacterium
CCCGCTCCGGACATGGTGACCACGTCGATGGCCGGGTGGCGGCTTTTGACCTGGCGGAGCATTTCGGTGCCGTCCATGCCCGGCATAACCAGGTCCAAAAGGACGACGTCCACGGGGGAATCCTTCAGGCTCTTGAGTCCCTGCTCGGCGGAAAAGGCGTAGGCGACTTCGTGGCCGTTTTCCGTGAGGGCCCGGTCCAGGGCGTACGCGGCGGACCGGTCGTCGTCCACAATGAGAATCTTAAGGGCGGTCTCGGCGGGGGTCTTGGTGGCGGTCATGGTGTTCCTCGTTGTTCGGGCGGCCCGATCCCTCGCGCGGGCCGCTTGGTGCGAACCTTATATACCCCGCCCTCGCTCGACTGTCAAGGCGTGAACTCAATAAAGGCGTCCTTCGGCCGATAGTGAGGGGCAAGGACAGGAGGCGGCATGCAACCGGATTTGGCGTCCATCATCGGCGTGCTTGCGGGGTTTGGCCTGATTTTATTGGGCCAAATTCTCGAAGGCGGCCATGTTTCGTCCATTCTGCAGCCCACGGCGGCCCTCATCGTGTTCGGCGGCACCTTGGGCGCCACGCTGACCTGTTTTCCCCTAAACGTGGCCATCGGCTCCTTAAAGCGTTTTATCTCGGTTTTCTTCGGTCAGCACCACAACGCGGCCACCCTGGCCAAGGAACTCTTGGAATACGCGGCCCTCAGCCGCAAGGAAGGCCTGCTGGCTCTCCAAAAATTTCAGCCGAACATCAAGGAAGAGTTCCTTTCCAAGGGCCTCCAGCTGGTCATCGACGCCGTCCCCGAAAAGGCCCTTCGGGAAATGATGGAGCGGGAAATGACCGAAGCCGAACAGCACGATGAGCACCCCGTAAAATTTTTCGAAGCCGCCGGGGGTTTCGCGCCGACCGTCGGCATCATCGGCGCCGTGTTGGGGCTCATTCACGTCATGGAAAACCTCGCCGACCCCTCGACCTTGGGGGCCGGCATCGCGGTCGCCTTCGTCGCAACGATTTACGGGGTGGCCTCCGCCAACCTCCTGTTTTTGCCCGCTTCGGCCAAACTCAAACACCACAAGGAAGCGAACAACCGGCGCCGTGAACTGATTTTGGACGCCCTGGTGGCCATCCAGCAGGGCGAAAACCCGGCCCAGTTGAAGGAACGCCTCAAAGGCTACTTGTCCCACGCCGAGCGGGCGACTCTGGAGAAATGACGTGGCCCGAAAAATCAAACATCCCGAACACGTCAACCACGAGCGGTGGTTGGTGAGTTACGCCGACTTCATCACGCTCCTTTTCGCCTTCTTCACGGTCCTCTACGCCACCGCCCAAACCGATCAGGGAAAGGTCAATAAATTGGTTGGCGCCGTGGAAAAGGCCTTCACGGCGGGCATCTTTTCGGCCGGCAGCGACCAGCTGATGTTCAACGACCAGGGCACCGCCCGCGGAAACGGCGTCATGGATCTGGGCATGAACCTTCGGGAAATCGAGACCCAGCTGCGTCTTTCCATCGGCGACGAAGGCGGCGGGGCCCTTCGATTGGAACGCCACGCCGACGGGTTGACCCTGATTCTCCAGGCCCGGCAGTACTTTGCCCCCGGGTCCGCCACGCTCCGCTCCGAGGCGCTGGAGCCCTTGCGGCGGGCCGCGCGCATCCTTCGCCTGATCCGCCACCGCCTTCGGGTGGAAGGGCACACGGCTTCGACCGGCGGAAGCGACCCGGCCCGAACCAATTGGGAGCTGTCCGCGGCCCGGGGACTGTCGGTCCTCCGCTGGCTGGAGTCCCAGGGCGTTTCCGCCCAGCGCCTCTCCGTGGCCGGTTACGCCGAATACCGGCCGCTTCAACCCAACACGACGGCCGCCGGCCGGGCCCGCAACCGGCGGGTGGAAATCGTCATTTTGGACGAGAAACCTTCTTTTTGGAGATCGCTAAAACCGGCGGCCGAAGGGTCGTCCCGTCCCGACGAAGGGTGGCGACCCTGGATTGCCGAGCGGCCGGCCGCGGCCCCGGCGCCCACCGCGCGGCCCCCGGCGGAGGCCCCCCATGTCCGTCCGTGAATCCCACGGCCTCGAGGTGGTGGCTCACCTGCCCGGGGAGATCCATTCCCTATCCTCCGTCGAAGCCGAGCGGGTTCGATCCCAAATCCTGGACGCCGCCGTGTGCCGAGCCCAGGCCTCGCCGTTGGATTTGCCCCTGGAGGTGCCCGAGGGCCTCGAGGCCTTCGCTCACCGCCTTTCCCAGCTGGAGGAACGAGTTCAACGGCTGGTCGATCGGCTTGACAAACCCGCGGAAAAGCCGCTTTCGCCGCTCCCGGTCCGGTTGCGTCCGGACGGATTTTCCCCCCTTTCTTCGGAATTCACCCCGGCCTTGCGGGAAGGCGATTGGGTGGAAATCAAGTTGGTGCTCCCCCCGGGCCACGACGATCCCCTTTGGATTTTGGGGCAGGCGGTCCGGGAAGCGGCGGGTCCGGCCGTGGCGTTCCGTTGCGTGGCCCAGGATCAGGCCGACCACCTCGTTCGCTATCTGCTCCACCGACAACGCCTGGACCAAACGCAACCGCCCTTCGCCGGGGCTTCAGATCGATGAAAGGCGGCCGATATCACAAACGACGCCTCGGCGTCGGATTCGTTGGGATTT
>DAOQNO010000283.1:0-2583 GCA_035332125.1 Elusimicrobiota bacterium
GATGGGACGGGTGAGCTGGCGGTGCAAGGGGGCGAGATCCGGGTCCGGGAACTTGTGGTCGGGGCCGCGGCCGCCGCGCGCGGCAGCTTCTCCCTGAGCGGGGGCCGGGTTCTGGTTTCGTCGAACTGGTTGGTGGGCGCGACGTCCGGTGTGGTGGCGACGGCGACCTTGCTCGGGGGGCAGCTCTCCGTGACCAATGCCAGCCGCAGCGCGCGGGTGGAGTTGGGGCGAGGTTCGGGACGCCCTGGATCGACTGCTGCGGGCCGACGTGGCCGTCAAGTCCGGGCGCACGGGAGCCGACGCCGAATTAACGCGCTTGACGATCGCCTTGACGGAAGAAAACGCGCCGCTTAAGCGGCGCTGAGGGCTTTGTGGGCCGCCCGGGAAAGCTTGGCGATTTTACGCGACGCGTTCGACGGATGAACGGTGTGGGCGTTGCCGAGCTTCTTCCAGGCGGACATCGTTTTGGGGAGGAGTTCCTTCACCTTGGCGGCGTCCTTGGCGGCGATGGCGCCGGTCAACTGCTTGGCCAGATCGCGGGCCGCCGACTTGGCGGACACGTTGGCCCACCGGCGTTTGGCGGCCTTGCGGACTTCCTTCAACGATGAAGTGTGACGTCCAGTTTTTAACTTTGCCATAGGGCGAGATTTTAGATAATTTGATTTTGACCGTCAACCCGGTAACCCCCGTCGAGGAGCTTCCCCGTCCATGAGCACGCCGTCCCCCGCCCCGCGCCCGTCCTCCGAAAAAATGGTCCGCCACGCCGGAGCCGTTTCGGTGGCCACCCTGTTGTCGCGCCTTTTGGGCTACGCCCGGGACGCCCTGGTGGCCAACGCCTTCGGCGGCGGCCACCTGACGGACGCTTTTTACGCCGCCTTCCGCCTCTCGAACCTGTTTCGGCGCATTCTGGGGGAGGGCCCCCTCGCCACGGCCTTCGTCCCGGTGTTTTCGGACCACCTCGCCCGAAAGGAACGGGCGGAAGCCAATAATTTCTTTTACACCCTTTTCACCTTCCTGACGGTCCTGCTTCTGGGCATCGTGGCCCTGGGGATATTGGGTTCGCCCTGGATCGTTTCCCTGGCGGCCGGGGGGTTTAAAACCGCGGACCTCTCCAAATACGAGTTGACCGTCCGGCTGACCCGCCAGCTGTTTCCCTTTTTGTTGTTCGTCTGTTTGGCGGCCCTGTCCTCGGCCGCGTTGAACGCCCTGGGATATTTTTTCATCCCGTCCCTGGCGCCCGCCATGCTGTCGGTGGCCACCATCGTCTACATCCTTTTCATCCACCGCTGGACCGTCGATCCCATTCAGGGCTTGGCGATCAGCACCACCGTGGGGGGGATCCTCCATTTCCTGATGTTGTGGCCCCAATTGAAAAAGGAGGGTCTGCTGTTCCGTTGGAAATGGAACCCCCGGGACCCCGACGTCCGCCGCGTGGGCTGGCTCGTGCTCCCCTCCATCTGGGGCCTGTCCATCGACCAGGTGAACGCCTACGTGGACACCATCTGCGCCTCGTTCCTGGCCGAAGGCTCGGTGACCGCCCTTTACAATTCCAACCGGTTGATGCAGTTTTCCCTGGCCCTTTTCGGCGTGTCCCTGTCGACGGCCACCCTGCCCCATCTGGCCCTGAGCGCGGCCAAGGGCGATTGGGACGCCTTTAAGGAAAACCTGAATTTTTCCATCCGCCTGACTCTTTACATGGTGGTCCCCGCGACGGTGGGAATGGTCCTCCTGGCCCGGCCCCTGGTGCAGTTGCTTTTTGAACACGGGCGGTTCACGGCCGTGCAAACCGGTTACACCGCCGCGGCCCTGGCGGCCTACACCCTGGGCCTTCCCGCCTATTCCCTGGTCAAGGTGGTCGTCACCGCCTTTTACGCCCAGAAGGACACGCGCACCCCCGTCCGGGTGGCGACGCTGTGCCTCTTCATCAACATGGTCGGGAACGTGGTGTTCATGCATTATTGGGGCGTGGGCGGATTGGCCTTCGCGACGACGCTGGCGTCTTTCGTGAACGTCGGGGTCCTGGTTCACTTTCTCCGAAAAAAAATCGGCCTCATGGGCGGGCGTCGAATCGGCGCCTCGGTCCTTCAAATGGCGGGAGCCTCCCTGGCCATGGCGGGGGTCAGTTTGGCTTTGCTTCGATGGGCCCCGGGCGCCTTGGCCCTGCGGACCCTGGCGGCGGTGGGGGGCGGCGCGGTCGTCTACATCGGGCTGACCCGGCTTTTGAAAATGGACGAATACGCCCAAATGATGAGCCTCCTCCGCCGTCGGCGCGGAGGGAGCGCCGCCCTTGCCGACTAACGACCTCCTCAAAACCCTCCCCCACCGCCCCGGCGTCTATTTGATGCGGAACCGGGCGGGGACCATCGTGTACATCGGAAAGGCCGTGGATTTGCGGAAACGCGTGGCGAACTATTTCCGTCCCACGGGGCTGGAACCCAAAACCCGGGCCCTCATGGACGAAGTGCAGCACATCGATTACATCGCCGCCGCCAGCGAGCGGGAAGCCCTGGTGATCGAGCAACGGCTGATCGGCCGCCACCAACCCCTGTTCAACGTCATGTGGAAGGACGGGAAGACCTACCC
>DAOQNO010000284.1:0-2571 GCA_035332125.1 Elusimicrobiota bacterium
ACGTCGAGATCACGGTGGCCGAGGACATCGGCATCGGGCACCGGGCGGGGTATTTCGAGGAGGCCGGGGTTCTGCGGGACATGTTCCAAAATCATTTATTTCAGCTTCTGTGCATCACGGCCATGGAAGCCCCGTCGGGGTTTGAGGCCGACCGGGTGCGGGACGAAAAGTCCAAACTGCTTCGCGCCGTTCGACCCTTTGATCCGGCCCGGTTGGACGAGACGGCCGTGCGCGGGCAATACGGACGCGGCGACGTGGCGGGCGTTTTGCAACGTGCCTATCTGGAGGAGCCGGGCGTGGCGCCGCGATCCAAAACGGAAACCTTCGCCGCGCTCAAGGTGTCCATCGACAATTGGCGATGGGAGGGCGTTCCGTTTTACCTCCGGTCCGGCAAACGGCTGGCCCAACGATTGACGGAGATCGTCGTCCAGTTCAAGCGCATCCCGCATTTGATGTTTCATCCCCTTCACGCCGAAGACCTGTCGGCCAATCGGTTGGTGCTCCGCATTCAGCCGGAGGAGGGATTGTCCCTCACGGTGGAGACCAAGCGGCCGGGTCCGGCCTTGAGTTTGGGCACCGTCGGCATGGATTTTTCCTACGAACACGCCTTTGGGGAATCCCCGGAGGCGTACGAACGCCTTTTCTTGGACGCCATGGCCGGCGATCAGACGCTTTTCACCCGATCGGATTGGGTGGACCTCTCGTGGTCCCTTTTGACCCCCGTTCTGGAAAGTTGGCGGAACGCGGGCGCACCGCCGGTCTACGCTTCCGGCAGTTGGGGGCCGCCCGACGCCGATCGTCTCCTGGCCGCCCAAGGCCATCGGTGGCGAAGCGGGCAATGACCCTTCCCTCCCGTCGGGTGTTTGCCGATCCGCCGGAAATGGCCCGAGCGGCCGCGGAGCGGGTGGCGGATCTCCTTCGACGTCGGGGGACCGACCGCAAGCCCCTCTCCCTCGTTTTAGCGGGGGGACGTTCGGCCGATCTCTTCAATCGATTTTTTTTCAACCCTCGACGGTTCCCGTCGGTTCCCTGGGGCAAAATCCATTTGTTTTGGGGCGATGAGCGCTGCGTTCCCCATCGGGACCCTTCGAGCAACGCGGGCGCCGCCCGGCGGGTTCTGGGCCCGCGGGGCCCGGTTCCCGGGCGCCGGCAATATCCTTTTTTTTTGAAACCGGGCGATCCCCGTCGCGACGCCGGCCGTTTTGAAAGCCGTCTTCGGCGATGGTTTCGGAACCGCCGTCCGGACGTTGTTTTGTTGGGAATGGGCGAGGACGGCCACACGGCCTCGCTCTTCCCCGGATTTCCCGCCCTGTCTGAAAAACGTCGATGGGTCGCGTTCGTGGAAAACGCCCCCAAACCGCCTCCCGGCCGTCTGACGCTGACCCTTCCGTTTTTCAATCGGGCCCGCCACGTGCTATTCCTGGTGCAGGGGCCGGGAAAACAACGGGCCCTTCGTCGAGTCTGGAGGGCCCGGGGAAATACGCTCCCGGCCGGACGCGTTCGTCCCGCTCGCGGGTCCCTGGAATGGTACGTCACCCGGGAAGCCCTGCGGAAGGGATGATTCCCGCCCGGGGAACCGGGTCGCCGGTCCCCATTGCTCCGACGGAAAGGATGTTCTAGAATACCCGACAGAAACGCCCTTCTTTTCACTTTGCCCATCCTCAAAGGAGTCTCTATGCCCCGTCGCGCCTTGATGGCCGGAAACTGGAAAATGCACAAAACCATCGCCGAATCCGTGGATTTGGTGAACGCTTTGAAAACCCAAGCCGGGTCCTGGCCGGACCGGGATGTCCTGGTTTGCCCGCCTTTCACGGCGTTGGCCGCCGCCGCCCAGGCGGCGCGGGGGACGGCCATCCAGGTCGGCGCCCAGAACATGAACGACAATCTCCAGGGCGCCTTCACGGGGGAAATTTCCGCGACGATGATCAAAGACACCGGCGCGACTTTCGTCGTTCTCGGCCACTCCGAGCGACGTCAGTTCTACGGGGAAACCGACGCGTTGGTGAATAAGAAAACCAAAACGGCCTTGGAGCAGGGTTTGACCCCCATTGTCTGCGTCGGGGAAACGCTCGCCGAACGCGAAGGGGGGAAGACCTTTTCCGTGATCGAAACCCAGATCAACGGGGGACTGAAGGGCCTTTCCGCGGATCAGGCGCTCCGGCTCGTGATCGCGTACGAACCGGTGTGGGCCATCGGCACGGGCAAAACCGCCACGCCGGCCCAGGCGCAGGAGGTTCACGCTTTTATCCGCCGGCGGTTGGACGCCTTGTTCGGGCCCAAAACCGCCGACGCCCTTCGAATCCTCTACGGGGGTTCGGTGAAACCCGACAACATCGACCAGTTGATGGCGGAGCCGGACATTGACGGGGGATTGGTCGGCGGCGCCAGCCTCAAAGCGGAAGATTTCCTTCGAATCGTTCGCTTCAACGCCCCGGCGGCCTCCCGGGCGTGAAAATCGCTCTCGGGTCCGATCACGCCGGGTTCGCCGGAAAAACGGCGCTGGTCCGGGCGTTGCGGCGGGCCGGCCACCGCGTGATCGACGCGGGGCCCGCGGACGGGAACCGGGTGGAT
>DAOQNO010000285.1:0-2539 GCA_035332125.1 Elusimicrobiota bacterium
GCCCCCGTCCGCTCCGGTGGTTCCGCCCGCGCCGGCCGCGGTTCCGGCCCCGCCGGCGGCACCGGCCGCTCCGGTGAGGGAACCCAAACTGGTCGTGGAGTTGAAAACCCCCGAGGATTCCACGTTCAAAACGGCGATCTTTTTTCCCCAGGGGGGCGACGCGCCGAAACAGAAATTTCTCAACACGATCACGGACATGGCCCAAAAGAAATCGAAAAAGCCCATGTTCTTCCACATCGTCCATTCCCAGGCCACCAGCATCACCTCGGACAACGCCGTCGAATGGATTTGGACGGCGAAAGCCCAGGGGGCGGACTGTTTCTTCGTCATTCTGCCCCCGGACATTCTCCCGGACTTTATGGAGGGAATTGTGGCGGAAGCCCGGCAGGCCGGCCTGCGTTGCTTTCTCATTCCCCAGGCCGAAATCGGCTCCAAATTGCTTTACATGGATTTAATGGTGGAACTCATGCTGATTAAAAGGAAACCGAAAACCAACCCATGACCTTTTTTGAATTGATTCACCACCGGGCTTTACGGGCCTCCGCGGCCGGAAAGGGCAAGCGGTGACCGTGGCCCCCCCCGATTCCGCCCAGGGCTCCGGCGACACCCGCCTGATCCCGTCCTACACGTTTGAGGAATTCGTCATTGGGCCGCACAACCGCTTTCCCCACGCGGCGGCGTTGGCTGTTTCCGAAAATCTGGGCAAGGCGTACAACCCGCTCTTTATTTACGGCCCCGTGGGGATCGGAAAAACGCATTTGATGCAAGCCGTCGGCCACCGCGTGCTCCAACGGGACGCGAAGACCCGGGTGCTCTACGTCACGGCCCAGCAGTTCATGTCGGAAGTGATTGAGCTGCTCCAGGCCGGAAACCTGAACGCCCTTCGGGAGCGCTACCGCGCCCTGGATCTGCTTCTGGTTGACGACATCCAGTTTCTGGCCACCTCCGAAGCGACCCAGGAGGAGTTTTTCCACATGTTCAACGATTTGCATTCCGCCGGAAAGCAAATCATCATGACGTCGGACCGTCCGCCCAAAATGTTGACCACCCTCGAAGACCGCCTTCGAAGCCGCTTCGAATGGGGCCTCATCGCCGACATCAAACACACGAATTTGGAAACCCGCGTGGCCATTCTTCGAAAGAAGGAAGGGCACTTGAAGGGCGTTCGACTCGCCGACGATATCCGAATTTACATCGCCAGCCGCCTCAAATCCAACATCCGGGAATTGGAAGGATTTTTGCGCCGGGTACAGGCCTATTCCCAGCTCAACAACCAGGACGTGACCTTGGTTTTGGTGAAGGAAATTATGAAGGAATTGCTGCCGCCCGAAGAATGGGTGGACGATCCCGTGGCGGAGGAGCCCGCCGCCCCCGCCGAAGAAATCGCGCTCCCGCCGGAATTGCCGCCGGTGGACACGCCGATGGAAGAGCCGATCCCCGCGGCCGAGGAGCCTCCCGCCGAGATGGCCCTCCCCCAATTGCCGGAGCCCGAGGCCCCCGTCGCCGGCCAGGAATTTGACAACGCCATGGCGGGCATCGGGTCTTCTTTGGAATTGGCGGGCGGCGAGCCGGCCGCCGAAATGCCTCCCCCGGCGGAACCGGAAGCGCCAGGGTCGTCCAATTTCGTCAAAGGCGAGGACGAGCAGGTGGTGGCCGTCCCTTCGAACCCGGGGGACATTCCGGTCGTTTTCTTCTTCCCGACGGGCAAGGAAAAAGAACTGGGGCAGATGAAAAAGAAGTTTGAGGACATCATCCGCAAGCACAAGCTCAAATTTTCGCTCTTTCCGGCCTTGGAAGTTCCCTACCCCATGGACAGTTCTTTGTCTTACGAGCTTTTTTCCACCAAATGCAAACGGGCCGGGGTGATGATCGCCGTGGTCCTCGGACCCTCGCCGGACGGAACGTTGGGGGAGGCCCTGTTTTTCCACCGGCTCCAGGAATTGTTTGAGCAGCAGGAGCTGTCTCTCCAGTTAATCCCCTGGGACGAATTGGCCAAGGACTACCGTTTCCTGAACCTCGCCCTCGATATCACGCTTCTCCGAATCAAACAAAAAGGCAAACCGTAATCCCGCGGGCTTCTCCCCGGAGGATTCCCTTTCCCGATCGGCCGGGCCCGCTTGCGGGGGGGACCGGGAACTTCGTATCATAGGATTGTTACGGATGCCCCTTTTGGTGCGGTACCCAAGTGGCCTAAGGGGGAAGTCTGCAAAACTTCTATTCGCCGGTTCAAATCCGGCCCGCACCTCCATTATCTCAACGTGAGCCATAAGTCGCGAGCCTACACCACCACCCACGCGCGTTCCGGCGTGGGAGATCAGTTGCCGGACATCGAATGCTGGGAGAATCAATTTCCCGGCTACACGATCGAGTTGGTGTTTCCGGAGTTTACGTCGGTTTGTCCCAAGACGGGCCTTCCGGATTTCGGCACCCTGAAAATTCGCTACGCGCCGGGCCGTTGGTGTTTGGAAACCAAATCGTTGAAAATGTATTTGAACGCTTTTCGGGATTTGGGTATTTTTACGGAAAACGTGGTCAATCG
>DAOQNO010000286.1:0-2526 GCA_035332125.1 Elusimicrobiota bacterium
CCATGATGGCGCCGGTGCCGTAGCTCACCAGCACGTAATCGGAAATCCAAACGGGGATCTTTTCCCCGTTGACGGGATTGACGACATGCCCGCCGGTGAAGACGCCGGTCTTGTCCTTGGCCAGGTCGGTCCGCTCCAGGTCCGACTTGTTCCGCGCCGCTTTTTGGTAGGCCTCCACGTCGCTTCGCCGATCCGCCGTGGCGAAGACGGGCACCAGCGGGTGTTCGGGCGCCAGCACCAAATAGGTCGCGCCGAAGAGCGTATCGGGCCGCGTGGTGAAGACCGTGACGGATTTCCCCGCCGCGCCGTCCGCCCCCTGGAAAATCACCTCGGCCCCCTCGGAGCGGCCGATCCAATTGCGTTGCATGGCCAGGGTGGATTCGGGCCAGTCCAGGCCCTCCAGATCCTCCAACAAGCGGTCGGCGTAGGCCGTGATTTTCAACAGCCATTGGCGCATGTCCCGGCGTTCCACGGGGGTTCCGCAGCGCTCGCAGGCGCCCTGGTGGACTTCCTCGTTGGCCAGGCCCGTTCGGCAGCTGGGGCAGAAATTAATCGGGCTGACGCCCTCGAAGGCCAGGCCTTTCTTGTAGAGCTGAAGGAAAATCCATTGGGTCCATTTGTAGTAAGCCGGGTCCGTGGTGTCCACCTCCCGGGACCAGTCGTAGGAGAACCCCAGGGATTTGATCTGCCTCCGGAAATTGTTGATGTTGTTTTGGGTGACGACCCGGGGGGCCTGGCCGGTTTGAATGGCGTGGTTTTCCGCCGGCAGGCCGAAGGCGTCCCAACCCATGGGGTGCAGGACATTGAAACCCTGCATGCGTTTCATGCGGGCCAGGATGTCGGTGGCGGTGTAGCCCTCCGGGTGGCCCACGTGAAGGCCCGCGCCCGAGGGGTAGGGGAACATGTCGAGAATGTAGAGTTTCGGCTTCCGGGGGTCCGGATCCGATTTAAAAACGCCGGCGTCCTCCCAACGTTTTTGCCATTTGGGTTCGATGGAAGCGGGGTTGAAGGGTTCGGTCATGTTTTTTTGCGCAGGTGAAGCAAATATTCGACGTTGCCGTCCCGGCCCTTGAGCGGGGAGACCATGGATTTTTCGAATCGAAATCCCCAGCCGTCCGCCTGGGATTGAACGCGGGACAAGACCGCCTCCCGCACCGCGTCGTCCCGCACGATGCCCCCCGGAACGTCCTTGGGGCCCACTTCAAATTGGGGCTTCAACAGCGCCACAAACTCTCCGCCCGGCGGCGTCGCCCCGGCCACCGCCGGCAGGACTTTGTCCAGGGAGATGAAAGACACGTCCACCACCGTGAGCAACCCGGGCCAGAGCGCCGGGCCCGCGCTCGCCGCCACCCGATCGGCGGTCAAGTCCCGGGCGTGGGTTTTTTCCAAATTTTCAACGCGCGGGTCGTTCCGCAATTTCCAGTGGAGTTGGCCGTGGCCCACGTCCACCGCCAGAACCCCGACGGCGCCCCGTTGCAAGAGACAGTCGGTGAACCCGCCCGTGGAGGCGCCCACGTCCAAACAAAACCGCCCCGCGACCGTCACGCCGAACTCGTCCAGGGCCGCGGCCAATTTTTCCCCGCCCCGGGAAACGTAGGGCAGGTCGGCCACCAGCTCGATTTCCTGGTCGAGCCGGACTTTTTCGCCGGGCTTCACGTTCTTCAACCCCGGCGCCCGCACTTTGCCGGCCAGAATCAAAGCCTGGGCCTTGGCGCCGGTTTCGGCCAATCCCCGCTGAACCAGCAGGTGATCCAGTCGGACTTTTTCGATCAGATCAGGAGACCGCTTGCCGTTGCCGGCGAAATTCCATCACTCGGGCCGCGATCTTCTCGGCGGACAAGCCCGCCTTTTCGCGAATTTTGGGCTGGGCCCCGTGTTCCACAAAGGCGTCGGGCAGGGCGATGGTTCGGACCGCGATGTTTTCCCCCTCCAGAGCCTCCCGGACGGCGTCGCCGAAGCCGCCCACGAAAGTGTTCTCCTCCAGGGTCACGAGGAGCGGCGTTCGCCGCGCCACGCCCAGCAAAAATTCTCGGTCCAGGGGCTTGGCGAACCGCGCGTTCACCACCCGGACGGAGACGCCTTCGGCGGCCAATTTCTCGGCGGCTTCCATGGCGGCCACCACCGGGTGGCCGATGGCCAGGAGCGTCACGTCCTCGCCTTCCCGCAGGATTTCGCCCTTCCCCAGGGGAATCAGATGGTAAGCCGTGTCCAGGGCCACGCCTTGTCCCGCGCCCCGGGGGTAGCGGATCACCGACGGGCCGGGCAGGTTGAGGGCCGTTTTCAGCATGTGCTGCAGTTCGTTCTCGTCCTTGGGCGCCATGACCGTCATGTTCGGGAACATGCGGGAGTAGGACAGGTCGTAGGCCCCGTGGTGGGTGGGGCCGTCCTCGCCCACCAGGCCCGCCCGGTCCAGGCAGAACACGACGGGCAATTTTTGGAGCGCCACGTCGTGGAACATTTGGTCGAACCCCCGTTGCAGGAAGGTCGAGTAAATGTTCCACGACGTGGCGCTCCAAAAATTGCCCG
>DAOQNO010000287.1:0-2510 GCA_035332125.1 Elusimicrobiota bacterium
GAAAGGGAGGCCCCGTTGGCCAGGACGACGCGGTCGACCCCGGTCGTGGAGAAATCCGTGCCCGCCGCTCCCTCGGGAAGCGCCCGGGTGAGTTTGTCCTCGTACCATCCGGTGTCCTGGAGGACGTGGGCGAAAGTCCGATTCCACAGCCCCTGGTTCCGAAGGGCCGTTTCAATGTCCGTCCCGCGCAAATTCTGAAAGACCGTTTTGAGCGGCGCGTCGATCGACACCAGGACGACCCCGGCGGGCAAGGCGCCCAAAAATTCCTCCAGCCAGGCGGCCGGGCGCGCGTCGTCGGGAGACCAGGACCGATCGCCGGAAAATTCCCGGTATTGGCGGACCATCTGGGTGGGAATAAAAGGCGCGACCACCACGTCGCCCGCCCGCAAAGCGCCGGTTCCGAACGGCCGGCGTTCCAGCAAATCGGGGTCGGCCAAGGTCCCGATGCGGTCGATTTCGACGCCGGGACGGTCCGTCCGGAATTCCATCCGGGCCATGGCGAGGGCCGCGTCCGACCGGCCCACCCCCGTTTGGTGGAGCCACTCCGCCATTAATTCGTAAAACCGTTCGTTCCGGGTGTTTTGTCGGAATCGCCGATAAACGATTTCCAGGTCCCGACGGGCGCGGGCCGCGGGGGATTGGTCCACCGGCGCCAGCCGCTGGCGGACGGATTCCCGGATGGTTTCGGTCAGCTCCCGATCCAGGTCCTCCAGAGTGGCCCGGGTCACGGCCCGGTGGAAGTAGTGGACCTGGCCCGCCCCGCGCCGCGCCAACTCGAGCGCCTCGGGGGTCAGGGAAATGTCCCAGGCCGATTTGAAGGTGTGCCAGCGCACGGGAACGTTGATTTCCACGCGCAGGGACTTCCGGGTTTCGTCCAATTGGTAAGTCAAATAATTCCGGGCCGAAAGATATTCCAGGAATTCGTGGAAGATCGCCACGTCCCGGACGCCCTGGGAGTGTTGGAGAAGATCCCGATGCAGGGCCACCGCCGGTTCGTGGACGAGGCTTCCCGCGTAAGCCAACCCCCGGAGGTCGAAGGGGGCCTCATCGAAACGGTAGACCGCCGGCGCGGGCAGCCGCCGGCCGTTCAAGAGATTGGCGAAGCCGCCGAGCGGGTCGACGGTCGGACGGAAGCCCCGCAACTGGACCGTTTGCCGAAGTCGACGCAGCGATCCCTGAACGGAGTAGCGGGTCGGTTCGGCCAAAACGTCCGGCAGACTTCCCCGGGTCCCGTTCGGCCGTTGAAGAGAAAACAGGAACGTGCCGTCGTCGCGCCGGCGGACCGAATGAAGAGCGACACGCCGCCCGATGGCCCCGCCCCGGGGAATTTCCGCGGCCCGGGCGACGGTCTCCAGCAAACCGTTCAACCGGGGGGCCAACGCCGACATGTGGGGCGAATGCTCGACCAACACGTCCGCGCCCCCGTTGTTGATTTCGACAAAGACCCGCGCCCGGGGGGATGCGGAGAGGGCGGCGGGGAGATTCGCGTCGGGGATTGCTTCCAAGGCGAGGGCCTTTTGAAGTTTATGGATTTCGCCGGCCAGGGGGTCGTGCGGGGAGGCGACGACGAGCACCGGGGCGGGAAGTTTGGAAAGCTCCTCCAACCGGTCCGTCAGGGTCGTTTCCAAATAATGACCCAGGGCTCGGGATTCCGACAACATGTGGTCCCAGCCGTTGAACAGCGCCCAGGGAATGGCCGGCGGGGCTTCGATGTCGGACCGGGCGTCGTCCATGGAGGGAATCCACGTTTCGATGAAATGCCCCCACCATTGGGACTCTTGCTGCCGAAGCGATCGACGGGAGGCGGAGGAAAATCGCGCGGCCTCCAACCAGGAATCCAGGGTTTCGCTGGCGCCTTTCAGGAACGAAAGCCAACCGATCAACGTCGAATACCACAGCCCGTTGGGCACGGGGGGGTTGAGGAGAACCACCGCCCGCACGGCTCCGCGGGAAAGGGAATGCAGGCGGAGCGCCACGTTGGTGGCCACGTGGGCCCCCAGGGAATGACCGACGATCAACGCGCCCCGGGCCGTCCAATCCAACCCGCCTTGGAACCGAAGGGTCTGCAGGGCCCGGATCGTATCGCCCGCGGTTTGACCCACAAGGGCGTCCGCCGGGGCTTCCCGACGGCGGACCACCACCGCCGGCCGATCGGCGAACCAATCCGCCTGGCGTTCCAGGACGGGCCCCGAACCGCCGCCGTAATTCCACACGACGACGGGGCCGCGCCCCGCGTCTTTCACGGCGGCCTCGATGGTTTCCCCGTTGTCGCCCGGGACGTGGACCAAGCGCCACCCGGGATGCTTACCGTCCCCCACTTGGTTCCAAAAATCGGAGCGGCGCCGACGGCTGGCGGCGACCAGGGGAACGACCATCGCGCCCGTCGCCAACACCGCGGGAAGGCGATCGTTGCGTCCATCGGAAGCGGTCGCCCCCGGGATCGACGGCGCGGGACGGGCCCAGGCCCGGGAAGAATCCAGGGCAAGGCCGCTCGCAAAGAGAGCCACGGC
>DAOQNO010000288.1:0-2503 GCA_035332125.1 Elusimicrobiota bacterium
CCATCCCGCCGCGCGCGTCAAACGGAGCCATGTCCAAATCTTCCCGGTCCAAATCGTCCAGGAATTCCGGCGTCCGGTCGGCGGAAAGGCGAATTAATCCGGCGCCGCCGGCGGGCGCGGAAACCGCCGGGGCGACGGCGGGCGCGGAGGAAGGGGAACGACGGACGGGGCCCAAACAACCCGACGCGGCCACCAGGCCGACGAAGAGAGCGCCGAACTTATTCACGTTGGAAAAGCGCCTCCACGGAGGAAATGTCCCATCGGACAAAAACGCGCCGCAGAAGCCCCCGGGCGTCAAAGCTCAACCTTCCCTG
The DNA here is from genome assembly GCA_035332125.1 of Elusimicrobiota bacterium. GTDB lineage: Bacteria > Elusimicrobiota > Elusimicrobia > FEN-1173 > FEN-1173 > JADKIY01. The sequence continues at coordinate 315 of DAOQNO010000288.1, forward strand.
GATGGGGACGCGGCGCGTGTCTTTGGCGATCCGGAAATTGTAAACGAACGTCTGCAGATCCCCCTCGGGGTAGGACATCGCCGGTTCGCCCAGGAGAAACAGGGTTTTTGAAAGACTCGGCAATTCCGCTTCAATGTGCGGCGGCAACGCGATGTGTCCCCGGGCCAAGCGTTTGGTTTCAAACACTTCGGCGTTGGCCGCCTGCTTGAGGGTTTCGACCAGGACGTTCCGCGGGAACAGGAGCATAAACGTTTCCGGGACGATGATTTTCACCAACTTCCCTTCGCCGAACGCCAGATCCAGGGACAATTGGGCCAGGGGGGGCGGGCCCGCCGCCGGGGCCGTCGCTTCCGTCAAGACAAACGTGGTGGTTCCGGTCACCACGGGCGCCGCCGGTCCCGGAGCGGGGGTCTTCTCAAATTCGTAATGAAAGACGTCCTCCCCTTCCGCCGTTTGATAAAGGGGTTCGGCGCCGATCAAATATTTGACGTCCTTGATTTTTAGAACGGGGTCGTTAAAACCGATGACCAGTTCCGAACGCCCACCGATGACAAAATGCGCGTCAAAATTCTTCAGTTGTTTTTTAATTTCGAGGAGGCGGAGATAGACGCAACCGGACAGGAAGGCCGCCGCCAACCCCAACAGGGCGCCCCCCCGAACCCACGTTCGGAAGGTCCGGCGCCACCCGGGGGGCCGGGACGTCATGGGGCGGGGGGCGCCGCGGCCCGGGGTTGGGCGTGAAAGGTGTCGGCGAGACCTTTGAGAACGCGTTCGTGCAACGCGGCCCCTTCGGCGTCGCTCAGAGTGCGGTCGGCGTGACGGAAAGAAACGCGGAAGGCCAAACTCCGTTGGCCTTCCGGCACTCCCGCTCCGGTGAAGACGTCAAAGAGGCGAACGCTTTCCACCGATTCGCTCTGGCCGTGAATCCAGAACACCACCGACGACCAGGTCACCGTCGAAGGGAAAATCAGCGAAAAATCGCGGATCAAGGCGGGCTGATTGGACAATCCGCCGAACTTCACCGGCAAAAATTCCCCCGTGGTCGCCAACGTTAAATTCAGTTCCCCCGCCATCGTGTCCGGGGGCAGATCCCAGGCCGCGGCCCGCCGAGGATGCAACCGGCCGAAGACGCCCAGGGGGCGCCCGTTCAAAACCACCGTTTGCGATTCTCCGGGATGAAAAGAGGGATGGGTCCCCGGCTCGAAGCGAACGCCCTTGAGCCGCCACTCCTTTAAGAGCGCTTTGGTCCACGCCTTGGCGTCCCAAAAAGACAGGGATCGGGGACGGAATTTCCAATGAGGGTCCTCGGATTCGCCGACCGCCACCCAGGCGGTGGCGTCGTTTTCCTTGGCGGCGCCGTCGGCCATTTCAAAAATCCGGGCGTTTTCAAACAAACGGACATTGGCGGCGCCCCGGCGCCGGTTGTGACGGGCGTTGGCCAGCAAATTGATCAGCAACGTCGGGTTGAGGCAATCCCCCGCGGTCGACAGGGGATTGGCCAATTCCACCAGGGCCTCCCCGTCCCCCCCCCAATCGTTCCAGTCGGCCCGGGACACCAGCCCGCTGTTGCGGGCCTCTTGAAATCCCCACCCCGTCCATCGCGCCGCGGCCCGCCCGGCCAACTCCCGCGCGGGCAAGCGGTGATCGATCACGCGGGAAGCCGCTCGGCGACGCTCCGGGAGATGGTCGTAACCGACCAGGCGGGCGACCTCTTCGGCGACGTCCGCCGTTTCGCGCACGTCGGCCCGGTGGACCGGAGGAACAAGAGTCAATCGATCGCCGGTCCCGCCGGCTTTAAAACCCAGAGCCCCGAGGGCTTTTTTGGCCTGGGCCGGCGTCACCGGCAAACCGAGGAGATTTGAAATTCGTTGAACGGATATCTTCAGGGAAACGGACTTGACCGGCCGGGGCGTCGAGTCGCATTCCCCCGTCAGGCGCCCTCCCCCCGTTTCAAGGATCAATTGCACCGCCCGCCGACTGGCGGCCTCCGCCATGGTCGGGTCCGTGCCGCGTTCGAACCGGTAGGAACTTTCGGTGGACAAATTCCAGCGCCCCCGGGCCCGTCGAATTTCCGCCGGAAGAAACACGGCGCTCTCCAGAAACAGCGCCGTGGTTTCCGCGGTTACCGACGACGGTCGTCCGCCCATGACCCCGGCCAACGCCTGGGGAACGGCGCCGTCGGCGACGAC
>DAOQNO010000289.1:0-2501 GCA_035332125.1 Elusimicrobiota bacterium
CATGGGGAACATCCACTCCGTGGCCAAGTCCTTGGAAACCGCGGGCGGCCGGGTGGTCGTGTCCGACCGGAGGTCGGTGTTGGACAAAGCCGACGTGCTGGTGGTTCCCGGCCAGGGCCGTTTTGACCGGGCCATGGCGACCCTCAAAGAACGCGGATTGATTTCTTTCTTGAAAGGCTGGCTCCGGGACGACCGGCCCTTTCTGGGCGTATGCCTTGGCCTGCAGATATTGTTTGATCGAAGCGACGAAGCGCCGGGCGCGCCGGGCCTGGGGTGGATTCCGGGCCGGGTGCGGCGTTTCGCCCCGGGAAGCGGCCTCAAGATTCCCCACATGGGGTGGAACCGGGCGCGTCCCGTGGGCGATCGGGCCCAAAAGCTTTTCGGCGCCGACGGCTATTATTATTTCGTCCACTCCTACTACCCGGTTCCCGCCGAAGGCGGCTGGGAGGGGACCCGGACGCCCTACGGGACGGATTTTTGCTCGGCCATCGTGCGCGGGGCGGCGGTGGCCACCCAATTTCACCCGGAGAAGAGCGGCACGGCCGGGTTGTTGTGCCTTAAAAAATTGATCCAGTCGTGGGCCCGGAGGTGACCGATGCTCATTATTCCTGCCATTGACATCAAAGCGGGTTCCGTCGTGCGTTTGACGCACGGGGACCCGAAACAAGAAACGGTGTATTCCTCGGATCCGGTGGAGATGGCCAAGCGGTGGGTGGCCCAGGGCGCGCAACGCCTGCACGTCGTGGACCTGGACGGCGCCTTCACGGGCCATCCGGCCAATCTGGACCTGGTGTACCGGATCAAGGACGCGGTGAACGTCGTCGTGGAGTTCGGCGGCGGCCTGCGGGACCCGGAGACGGTGAAAAAGGTTTTGGACCGCGGCATCGGCCGCGCCATCGTGGGGACCGCCATCTTGAAATACCCCCAATGGATCAAGACGACCCTGGCCGAATACCCCGGACGCCTCATGGCCTCCCTCGACGCCGTGAACGGCGAAGTGATGATCGAAGGCTGGCAGGCCGACTCGGGACACACCCTGGCCGACGTGATCAAAACCATCGACAACCTGGGTTTCCGGGAAATTGTGTACACGGACATCAAACAGGACGGGACGCTCAAGGGGCCCAACGTTAAATCCATCGGTGAAGTGCTGGCCATGACCCACATGGGCGTCTACGCCTCCGGCGGGATTTCCTCCTTGGACGACCTCAAGGCCTTGAAGGCCCTGGAGGCCAAGGGTCTCAAGGGCGCCATTCTCGGCAAATCCCTGTACGCGGGGAAAATCAATTTGCCCGACGCCCTGGCTATTGCGAAATGAAATCGGGGCTGACCCGGCGCCTCATCCCCTGTCTGGACGTCGACGGGGGCCGGGTGGTGAAAGGCACCAGGTTCCTGAACCTGCGGGACGCGGGCGATCCGGTGGAAGTGGCCCGGCGCTACAACGCCGAAGGGGCCGACGAGCTCGTGTTTTTGGACATCACGGCCTCCTCCCAGAAGCGGCCCATCCTGTTGGACGTGGTGACCCGCACGGCGGAACAGGTGTTCATCCCGCTGACGGTCGGCGGCGGGGTGCGGACCGTGGCCGACGTCCGCACGCTGTTGTCCGCGGGGGCGGACAAGGTCTCCATCAACACCGCGGGGGTTCAACGCCCGGCGCTCTTTAAGGAAGCCTCCCGCGCCGTGGGTTCCCAATGCGTGGTGGCCGCCATCGACGCCAAGCGGACGGGGCGGGGCCGCTGGGAGGGTTTTGTCCACGGGGGCCGGACCGCCACGGGCAAAAACGCCGTGGCCTGGGCCCGGGAGACCGTGCGCCAGGGCGCCGGGGAAATCCTGCTGACCAGCATGGACGCCGACGGCACCAAGGCGGGCTACGACACGGATTTGCTCCGGGCCGTCTGCCGGGCCGTCCGGGTCCCGGTCATCGCTTCCGGCGGGGCCGGCCGCCCGAGCCATTTCGCCGACGCCTTCCGCGCCGGCGCCGACGCCGCCCTGGCCGCGTCCCTGTTTCATTTTCGTGAGTTGTCCATCAACCGCCTTCGGCGCTACCTGGCCGGGCGGAAAATCCCCATCAGGAGAATCCCGTGAGCTTGGAATGGATCGAGAGCGTTAAATTTGACGACAAGGGCCTCGTGCCCGCCGTGGTGCAGGACGACAAGGACGGGACGTTGCTCATGGTGGCCTACATGAACAAAGAGGCCCTGCGGGAAACCGTGGAGCGCCGCCGCGGCGTCTTTTTCAGCCGGTCGCGCAACAAGATGTGGCGAAAGGGCGAGGAGAGCGGCAATTTCCAGGAAGTGAAATCCATCGCGTTGGATTGCGACAAGGATTGCGTCCTGATCCGCGTGAACCAAATCGGTGGGGCGGCTTGCCACACGGGCCGAAAATCTTGTTTTTTCCACCACGTGACGGACAAAAACGAAATCGACATCCGGGGCGAAATTCTCTTCGATCCCGCGAAGGTCTATAAAAAATAAATGAAGCGGATTTTGTACCTGTTGTTT
>DAOQNO010000290.1:0-2501 GCA_035332125.1 Elusimicrobiota bacterium
CTCGGCGACGCGCTCCGGCCGAATCCGCCGTTCCATGTCCAACACCCGTTGAAGGCGCCGGACCGTGGGACCTTCCGCTCCTCCGCCCGCCGGCGGGACCAACGCGCCCAGGTAATCCGCCAAAGGCAACAACCCCGCTTCGTAGGCGTCGGTTTTTCGTTCCAGCTCGAGGAGGGCCGGGGGCAGTTTCTTTTCCCGAAGGCGTTCAAAGGCCCCCGCCGCCGCGGCCAAACGGGCGGCGTCGGCCTCCCGATGCGGCAGGGCCGCGCGCAGGGCCGCGACGTTTTCCCGATACAAATCCGGATCTTCGGCGCCGCGCAGGCGCAGGTCCCGATCCGTGGACAAGGCGAAGGCTTCCGCGCCGGACAACACGTTTTTACGAAGCAAAAGATCGGCGACGCGGCCCCGGGCCCGATCGTCGGCGAAAGCCCGAAGGGCGGACAGGTCCAGGGAACCGGCCGCGCCCTCCAACACGACCGACAGCGGTCCGGGGCGGGAGGCGGCCAATTGATCCAGAAGGCCCGCCACCCGGCGTTGGGCCTCTTCCACGTCGTGCAAATCCAGAATGTGAACGACGACCCGACGGGGCGTTGCGGGAGGAAATCGCACTTCGCGCACGTCCCCGTCCATTCCGACGGTGGAGCGGATCCAGGCCGGCAACAACGGGGCCGCCGCGCCTTCGGCGCGGCCGAAAACCCGGGCGCTCCAGGCCTCCTCGGCGGCCGGGAGGACGGCGCCGAGGGATTCCGTGGCCGGAGCGGCCTCCGCCACGCGCGAATGGGCCGCACGCCGACGATCCGTCCACCAATTTTCGGCGGCCAGGGGCCCGAAGGAAGTTAAGAAAACGGCGGCGGCCACCCCCGTCCGGAGGGCGGACCGGAGGACATCGGAAAGGGGGCGATGGGGGGATCGGAACCGTCGGCCGTTCATAGAGCTTTAGTATAGACGCCCCGGGCGGAAGAACCGGGGAAGGGATTGTAAAGGTTTTGTAAAAGAGGGCGTATTTATTTTTTTATGGCCTCTAGAAATCGTCTGATTTCCCGATCCAAATCCGCTCGGGACCCCCTGTTGTCGATGACAAAATCCGCGCGCCGTTTTTTGGCCGCCAGGGGCATTTGGGCGGCGTCCCGGCGGCGGGCATCGGAGGCCGTCATCCGGCCGCCGCGAACCAGCCGCCGGCGCCGGAGAGCCCAGGGGGCGCCGATCACCAGGGTGGCGTCGGCCAAACGGTCCAGGCCGCTTTCAAAAAGGAGGGGGACGTCCAGCACCAACAGGGCGGGGCGGCGGGCGATGGCGCGTCGAATTTCCCGGGCCACCAGGGGGTGAAGAATTCCCTCCAGACGCCGCCGCAGGGACGGATTGGAAAAGACCGCCGCGGCGATTTTTTTTCGATCCAAACCGGACCCTTGAACGACGCCGGGGCCGAAAAGGCGCGCCACCCGGGAACGGGCGGCGCCGCGCGGCCCGAGGGCCCGGCGGACGATTTGGTCCGCGTCCACCACCGGAATTCGCCGGGCCCGAAACGCCGCGGCGGCGGTGGACTTTCCGGAGCCGACGCCGCCCGTCAAACCGATGACCCGAATCCGTTTTTTTATCATCGTTGGCACCGACCGCAATAAACGGTTCCCCGTCCATTGACCTTCACCCCCCGCAGGGGCGATCGGCAGCGGGGGCAGGGCCGACCCGCTTTGCCGTACACGTTTAAGGTGGCCCGGGCCTGGCCGCGCTCGCCCCGGGCGTCGCGGTAATCCCGGAACGACACGCCCCGCCGACGGATGCCCGTCGACAACACCCGGCGGATGTTCCGCACGAGGGGCGGAATTTCCGCGGGAGCGAGGCGGCCGCAACGGCGCGTGGGCCGGACGCCGGTCAAAAACAGGGCTTCGGTCACGTAAATGTTTCCGAGGCCGGCGATCCGCCGTTGATCGAGCAGGGCCGCCTGGACCCGGGCGTCGGACCGGCGAAGGGCGCGCCCCCAGGCGTTCACGTCGAAATCCGCCAACGGCTCGGGGCCCAACGCCGCGAGGGCCGGATCGTCTTCCAAGCGGTCCACGGTCCACAATTCCCCAAAGCGACGCGTGTCGCAGTAATTCAGAACGGCGGGGACCCCCCGAAAATCCACTATGGCCCCGGCCCCGGGCGACGGGGGCCCCCAGATCAATTGGCCCGTCATCCGTAAATGCACCAGCAAGAAACCGTCGGACAGGGCGATCGCCAGGTATTTCCCCCGGCGCCGCACCTCCGTGACGCGGCGGCCCGCCAACCGTTCGGCGAAGGCCCGCGGATCGACGGACCGGCGGGGGCTCCCGTTCGGTCCGAACCCCTGGACCGCCCGGGGATCGAGGATTCGAACGGCGGCGATGGTGTGGCCGACCAACAGCCCGGCCAGATCCCGGCGGATGGTTTCCACCTCCGGCAGTTCAGGCACGGGCCCCGGCCTTCGGGGGGCGGATCACGCGGCGGGCTCCCCCTTTTTCATATCGGCCCAATTGGGGCCCGTC
>DAOQNO010000291.1:0-2498 GCA_035332125.1 Elusimicrobiota bacterium
GTAGCACCTCGTTGAGTTTCATTTCTGTCGCCCCCTTTTGACACTGGTCGGGATCAAATGTTCCCGTCCTCACCCGATCTACTTGCAACGAATCAACCAAAAAGATCCCAGCAAGGTCATTAAGAGAAAAATGATCTATTTCTAGATATAAAAAACGAGGGCCGTCCCCTTCGGGACGGCCCGGCGTTCAGCGGCTATTCTCGACGAAGTTAGCTCTGGCTGTAGGCCACCGCAAATTCCCTGGCAAAAGCTTCAATCGATGTGGGGGTCGTGGTTTGGGCACCCCGGGCCTGGGTGGGGCGGACAAGGCCTTCGTTAAACGCCTTGTACATTTCGTTGAATTGGTCGGCCACGTCCGCCGACATCCCCAGGCCGATCATGGCCGCACGGGCGTCCGCGTAGGGGAATTGAACATAAGGAAGACCGGGTTTTCCGATGGCCGCGCCGATGGTCCGGGTGGCTTCCGCCATGGTCACTTCCCGGGGTCCCAAAAGCTCCTGAACCGATTTCCCCATGAAATCCAACGCGGCCAATCGATGGGCGGCCACCGACGCGATGTCCCGGGTGGCGATCATGGGAAAGGGGACGTCCGGAAGCAAGGGGCTACCGTGAATTCCCTGGCCTTTGATCAACCCGAGGCCGAAATAAAAATTTTCCATGAAATAGGTCGGACGGAGGTGCAACACATGGACGCCGTCCAATTGATTGAGACGCCGCTCGTGGTCGTAAAGACCTTTGATGGGTCCCGTTTTATCCGGCAGGTGGGCGCCGAGGCTGGAAAGATTGACCACGTGTTTCACGCCGGCGTTTTTCACGGCGTCGGCCAAGACCACGCTGATCTTGTTTTGGTACCCCCGAAAATCGGGCTCCCCGTAGGAAGGCGGAATGAGGGCAAACACCGCGCTGGCGCCCTGGAGGGCCCGGGCCACGGCGGCCGGATCCGCCAAATCGGCGGCGACCGTTTCGGCGCCCCGGTCGGCGAGTTTTTTCAGCTTTTGGGCGTCGCGGGCCACGGCGCGGACTTTTTTCTTCTTGGACAACAATTCTTGAACGAGGTGTTGGCCGATGTGACCGGTGGCCGCGGTGACGACGATCATGACTGCCTCCCAATGGGACAATAGGTCGCGCGGGGGGATCGGCGAAGACCGTGAACGTACGCCCGGCGGAGGCCGGGTCGAACCCCGAAACCGTTCAGCGGTTCACCGACTCTAACGCGGGCGGCGGGAAAAAGTTCCCGTCTTGGGCGGGGCGTCTTCCAGGGCGAAATCCAATTCCCGTTTTTCCACGTTGACTCCGGCCAGTCGCACCCGGACGGCTTGACCGAGCCGGAAGGATTTGTTGGTCCGTTGGCCCCGAAGCTGGAGACGCAAAGGATCGAATTGGTAACGATCCCGGGGAAGGCGTTCCACGTTGACCAGGCCTTCGACGAACACCGCCGTGGGTTGAACAAAAACACCGAAGGCCGTGACCCCGGTCACGACGGCGTCGAAGGTTTCCCCCACCCGTCGCGTCATCAGCTGGGCGCGTTTGAGCGCCAAAAATTCCCGCTCGGCTTCTACCGCCCGCCGCTCCAACCGACTGGACTCCTCGGTCTGCCCCGGCAGACGTCCGCGCCAGGCGCTTTGACGGGCGGCGTCGAACCGGCCGTGAATCCGCTCCTTGACCATGCGGTGCACGAGCAAATCCGGGTACCGCCGAATGGGCGAGGTGAAGTGGGTGTAGGCCTCGGACGCCAGGCCGAAATGTCCTTTGTTAACGGGCGAGTACACCGCCTGTTTCAAGCTGCGAAGGGTCAAGGTGTGGACCATGGGCTCCACCGGTTTTCCCTTGACGCTTTCCAGCACTTGGCGGAGGGCGGCCGGTTTCCCGGAGGCGATGGTCGGCGGGACCGCGACGCCCACGGCCTGAAGGGTTTTGGCGAGGGTTTCCATTTTCGCCGGATCCGGGCGTTCGTGGATCCGGTACAGGAAAGGGCCGCCGGCCATGTGGCGGGCGACGGTTTCGTTGGCCAACAGCATGAATTCTTCGATCAAGCGGTGGGATTCGCCCCGCTCCTTGCGGCAGGCGTCGATGGGCCACCCTTTGTCGTCGACGATGATCACGGGTTCGGGAAAATCGAAGTCCAGGGAGCCCCGGCCGAACCGGAGGGCCCGAAGGGTCCGGGCCAGTTCGCCCATTTCCCGGACGGCGTCCCGGACGGCGTCCGAGACCTCCACCCGTTGCCCCTGAAGAATGAGCTCCACTTCGTCGTAAGTAAATCGGCGGGCGCTTCGAATGACGCTTTCAAACACATCGTGGTGGACGACCCGCCCGGCCGGGTCGAGGTCCATCAGGCAGGTCAACGTCAACCGGGCCACGTGGGGACGGAGACTGCACAGGTTGTCGGAAAGCGGGAAGGGCAACATGGGAATGACCGCGCCCGACAAATACACGCTCGTTCCCCGGTGAATCGCTTCCTGGTCCAGGGCGCTGCCTTCGGTGACGTAGTGGGCCACGTC
>DAOQNO010000292.1:0-2465 GCA_035332125.1 Elusimicrobiota bacterium
CCGCCGACAAAGTCCTCCGGCTTCTGCCGCCGTTGATTTTGACCTCCGCCGACGCCCGCCGGGGCCTCAAAATCCTTCGGACCGTCCTGGCCAAATTCCTCTCCTCCCAATCCCATTGACCCGTTCGGGGGGACCCGAAAGGCTTTTCAATCTTCCTTTACGGGGTTATCCTTGGGGGGAGGAGGTCCTATGGGCAAAATCCGGCCAATCGTTACGGGATTTACGCTCATCGAACTCATGTTGGTGGTCGCCATCATCGGCCTCCTGTCGGCCATTGCGTTGCCCAAATTCGCCAATCTCGTCAACCGGTCCAAAGAGGCCAGCATTAAAGGCAATTTGGGGGTGCTTCGGAGCGCCATGAGCCTCTACTACGCGGACAACGAAGGATGGGTCCCCCGCGTTTCCAGCCCCGGTGATTTTTACGTGGAGAAATATATCGATAGCGTGCCGTTGCCCACCCTTCCCGGGCATCGATCTCCGATGGCGAACATGCTGATGGTAACGAACTCCACGGACTGCGCGCGAATGACGTTTGACCCCGCCTACACCGCCGGTTCCTGGCAGTTTTGCAGCCCCCGGATTTTGATATTCATTTCCTGCAACCACACGGATTCCAAAGGAATTTGGATCAGTGAGTGGTAATCGAAATTCCCCCGCCGAAAGGGCGCCCGGCATTTGACGATCGGGAACCCAAAAAAGTAAAATCACCTATTGAAATCAACAAAATTTGGAGTCGCCCCACCGGCGGCGCTGGACCCTTTTTCCCAATTTAAAGGAGCCGATTCAACATGAAGAATTATAAAAAAGTCGTTGTGGCCTATTCGGGGGGATTGGACACCTCCGTCATGCTGAAATGGGTGCGGGAGCACTACCATTGCGATGTCATCGCCTGCTGCGTGGACGTGGGGCAGGCGGAGAATTACCCTAAACTCAAAGCCCGGGCCCTGGCCACCGGCGCTTCCAAGGCCTACGTGGTGGACGCGCGCAAGGAATTCGTCGAGAATTTCATTTGGCCGACTCTGAAAGCCCAGGCCCTGTACGAAGGTCGTTACCTGCTCGGGACCTCCATCGCCCGCCCCATCATCGCCGAGAAAGTGGCGGAAATCGCCCGGCGGGAAAAGGCCGATGCCGTGAGCCACGGCGCCACCGGCAAGGGCAACGACCAAGTGCGGTTCGAATTGACCTTCAAGGCCGTCGCACCGGAACTGGGCATCATCGCCCCCTGGCGGGAATGGGACATGAAGGGCCGGGAGGACGAAATCGCCTACGCCGAGCGGCACAAAATTCCCGTGACCGTCACCAAAAAGAAACCCTATTCCTCCGACGCCAACCTGTGGCACATCTCCTACGAGGGCGGCGTGCTGGAAGACCCGGACCACCCCTACAAGAACGACATGTTTGAGTTGACGGTGGCCCCCGAGGACGCGCCCAACCGTCCCGAGACGGTCTCCATCGCCTTTGAAAAGGGGATCCCGGTGGCCGTCAACGGCAAGCGCTTGGGCGCCGTGGCGCTGGTGCAAACCTTGAACAAAATCGCCGGACGAAACGGCATCGGACGAGTGGACATCGTCGAAAACCGTTTGGTCGGCATGAAATCCCGGGGCGTGTACGAAGCGCCGGGGGCGACGTTGCTCTACTTCGCCCACCGGGAATTGGAATCCCTGGTCTTGGACCGGGAAACCGCCCACGCGAAGGAGTTGATCGGTCCCCGCTACGCCGAACTGGTTTATTACGGCCAGTGGCACGTGCCTTTCCGCCGGGCCCTGGACGCCTTCGTGAACGAGACCCAAAAGGTCGTCACCGGCGTGGTGCGGCTCAAGCTTTACAAGGGCAACATCGTGGTGCAAGGGCGCACGTCGCCGCACTCGTTGTATTGGCAGAAATTGGCCAGCTTCGAGGCCGAGGACATCTACAACCAAAGCGACGCTGAAGGGTTCATCAACCTCTTCGGCCTCCCCATCAAAGTGGCCGCTTTGCTCAAACGGGGCGCGGGACGGAAATAAAACCGCCGCCGCTGGAAAATCATCGATAGGAAAAAATGAAAAAAGCGCCGGTTTCCCCATCGGATTTTGTCGCCTCCTACGGTTTCGACCACCGGCTGGCGCCCCACGACCTCGTGGCCTCCATGGCCCACGTGGAAATGCTGGGACGCCAACGGATTCTTTCCCGGGCCGAGGCGGCCAAAATCGTCGCGGGGCTCAAAAAACTGCTCGCCCGGGTCAACGCCGGCGGGCGGCTGCTCAAGACGGAAGACGTTCATTTCTCCATTGAGAAAAGCTTGTACGCGGAAATCGGCCCCCTGGCCGGGAAAATGCACACCGCCCGCTCCCGGAACGATCAAACCGTGACCGCTCTGCGGATGTACCTGCGGGAGCGCATCGACGGTTTGCGGGAGCGCCTTCGGGCCCTGGAGCTTTCCTTCGTCGGACAAGCGGAAAAAAATATCGACGCGATCATGCCGGGCT
>DAOQNO010000293.1:0-2464 GCA_035332125.1 Elusimicrobiota bacterium
CACAATCAGTCAATTGACGGTTGATGGGAGTGATCATTTGATCTTGCTCCACGTCTCATCCAGCGCCTTGGCCGACGCTTGAATCCCCGCCTTTTCCTTGGGCCAAAGCTCGACCGCCATCGCCTCGACCACCTTTGTTCCGCTGATGATGCTGGACCTGTTCATGACCGGCGGCGTGTCCCATTGGATGACCGCGGCGGCGGGCGCCGCCGGCGTCGCGGCCCACGCGCTTCTCAATGTGCGGGATTCCATCGTTCGCTGGATGGGCGACCGAACGCGCTCGGTGAAAACGCTGGCCACCGCGGCCCTCCTGTCCCTCAACCTCCTGAGCGTTCCCTTGGCTCTTTCCCAAGCCAACGTGGAAAACCCGGCCCTTCCCATGGCCACGCTCGAACGGGCCCAGGTGGCCCGCCTGAACATGTCCCAATTGGCGCCCGGGGAGGCGTCGATGAAGCGGGCCGAACAATGGATGGCGAAGGACAATCCGCTCCTGCAAGCGTCGGCCCAAATGCAGCGGATTAAACTGGAGGGGGCGAACACCCCGGACGACTTAAAAATTTTGACATGGCTGTTGGAAGTGACCCACACCTGGAAACTGGACACCTCGAAAGTCAGCGCCGTGGTCCTCACTTCCAATTTACCGGCCCCGGGAATGTTCAACGATTTAAAAAAGAAAGGCGAATCCGACGCCGAGGCCAAGCGGGTGGTCTACTTGGACCGCAACAACACGGCCCTGGGCCTGTTGGCGACCTGGGCCCACGAAGCCGGCCACATCACCCGGGACAATCGCCAGGTGGCCGAAGCCGACACCCTGGGGGAGGACTCCCGCATCGCCGCCTCACTGCTGCCCTATATTAACGACGCGGCCAAGGATTGGCCGGGGGTTCGGGAACGATTTGGATTGCCGGCCGACCTGGCCTTTTACAATCCCCAGGCCATGGGAGCGTTGGGCAGCACCAACCTTTCGGCCCGGGACGCATTCTGGCTGCGTTACGACGTGGTTCCCGCCGTCGCGGCCTTCCTGCTGCGGGAGGCCCCGACCCCGGCGCTCCTGAGCCCCAACCACAGCGCCGTCAAGGCGGAAATCAACCGACTGGTTCCCCTCGTGAGCCAGCGGGTGTTCCGGGTCCAGGCGGTCTATGGATTGTCCACCTACAGCATCGGCCTCACCAACGGCCGGGTCACGATCACCTTCATGGACGCCCGCAACCGCGCCTTTCCCATCGATCTCGGCATTCCGGCCGCGCCCAAAACCCCGGAACCGGGATTGCCCGCGGGAACGGGGTCGACCCAAGGGCCCAACGGTCGGCGGCTTCCCGGGACCGGCGAAGAAGACTTCAACGCCTGGGCCCGATTGGCCCTTATGGAAACGCTGTTGGGTTCCAAGGCGGAACCCTTCGAATTTACGATTCCGACCCCGGTCGGGAGCGGCGACTACTGGACCGCGCGGAACTTCAACGAACTCCGTTCCGAATACACGTCGGTGGACGACGCCACGCGCCTGGGCGGTTTTGAAAGCTTCCTCCAACTTCTTTCCAACGACCGGACCGGCGCCCGGCGGTGGATCAACGAACCCGCCCGTCGGGAGCAATTGGCCGAAGGGGCCCTCTTGGCCGCGGGCGCCCGGGCGGCCCAGGATTCGGCCACCACCCTTCACGTCAATTTGTTCGGCTACAAGGGCTGGAGCGCCCGGGAACGGAAGGACATGCGGATTTTCCTCACGGGCCTGGCCGGCGCGGTGCGCCCGGGAACGAATTTAGTCGTCGCGGCCGAAGGAGCCAACCCCCTGGCCGATGTCTTCACCGAGGCCATAAAAACCGGCGCGGCCGCCGTCCATGTGCTGACCCCAGCGCGGGTGCCGGGGCTGGCGGACGCCGAGGGCCGGGTGGTCATGTCCGAAGTGGTGGCCTGGATCCACCGGCCGGAAAACCAGAAATCGGGAATGATGAAGGGCACCCGGATCATCGCCCGGGACGCCAACAGCGTCACCAAAGCCGAAGGCTTCCTGATCATCGGTTTGCAAAAGCTGTCCGAGGCCATCGCCAACGACATTGCGACGATGCTCAAGATCATGACCCAGGCGTAATTCGCCTCGACCACGAAACACAAAGATTCAAAGCGATCCCCGCGGCCCTCCGCGGGGATTTTTTTGGGGGTTGGGAGGTTGCGTTACGGAAGGGCGGCGGGTTCGGAGGGGTCTTTGGTCAACGCGGGGGCGTCCTGCACCCGTTCCAGTTTTTCCTGAAAACGGTCCAATCGCCGGCCCGCGTCGTCGTGCTTCACTTTGGCGTTGGACAGGTGCTTGCCCAACACCTCGAATTCCTCGGCAAATCGTTCAAAATCCACCCGCAGGCGCCCCAGGTCGTCCATGATGCGGCGGGCGTTCTCTTCGATCTGAAACCCCCGCAACCCCATGGCGATGGCCTGAAGATAGGCGTAGAAGCTTCCCGGGGACACCGGAACC
>DAOQNO010000294.1:0-2462 GCA_035332125.1 Elusimicrobiota bacterium
GTTTTTTCTTTTGGCGGGGGTGGACGAGGCCGGTCGCGGCCCCTGGGCGGGCCCGGTGGTGGCGGCCGCGGTGGTCCTCAAACCCGAGACCGACTGGACCGGTTTGAACGACAGCAAGAAGATGTCCCCCGCCGCCCGGGATCGGTTCTACGACGTCATCCGGTCCGAAGCCCTGTTCCACGCCGTGGCCTTCGCCTCGGCGGAAACCATCGACGCCCAAAACATTTTGAAGGCCTCCCTCGGCGCCATGGCCGAGGCCGTGGGAAAACTCGGGGCCGCCCCGTCCCTGATCCTGGTGGACGGCAACCAATCCATCCCCCAACTTCCCGCCCGCCTTCAAAAAACCGTCGTGGGGGGCGACGGACTGAGCGCCTCCATCGCGGCGGCCAGCGTCTTGGCGAAGGTGACGCGGGACCGCTGGATGGCCGACGCCCACCGCCAATACCCCGCCTACGGTTTCGACCGCCACAAAGGTTACGGCACCCCCGACCACGCCGAGGCCCTTCGGCGGCACGGGCCCTGCGCCATTCACCGGAAAAGTTTCGCCCCCGTCCGGGCCACGCTGGCCCCCCAATTTCCCCTCCCGCCCGCGTGTTCGCCCAACTAAGGCGCTGGTTTCGCCGGGGCCCGGCCGCGTCCGAAAAATCCGGCGCCTGGGCGGAACAGCTCGCCCGACGCTATCTTGAAAAGAAAGGCTTTCGTTTTTTGGCCGCCAACCACCGCACGCGCTTCGGCGAGGTGGACTTGGTGATGGAGGAGGGAACGACGGTGGTGTTCGTCGAAGTGAAAGCCCGGTCTCGATCGGATTTCGGCCGCCCGGAGGAATTTGTGACCGCCGCCAAACAGGCCCGGGTGGCGAAAGCGGCTCTCGATTTCGTCAAAGCCCGGGGCCTGTCCGACCGCCCGCTCCGTTTCGACGTGGTCGGTCTATTGGGGGAGGAAATCGCCCATCTTCCCAACGCCTTCGTTCCCGAGGCGGGACGCTACCTTTTTTAACGGTTAGTCGTCCGCGGCCCGGAGCACCGGCGGAACGGGCGGGGAAAGGACACCGTGCTTTTTGGCCAGGGCCGCCCGGGCCCGGCCCACGGTGCCCTTTCCGTAACGCGCGTTCAACCGGTCCAGGGTTTCCGCCAGCTTCCGGGGGCGCTCGGATTCCTTGAAAAGCGAGGGTTGGCCGCCATCGGGCTCCAACCTAGCCAGGCACACGCCGACCAGCCGGACGGGTTTTTCCAGACGCTCCTTCTCCGTCAAAAGACCGACGGCGGCGGCGAAAATGGCGTCGTCGGTGAAAATCGCCTCGCCCAAAGCCCGGTGGTGAGTGCGCGTTTTAAAATCCGCGTCCCGCACCGTGAGAACCACTTCCCGTCCCGCCAATCGATAACGCCGGGCCCGGGCGGCCACCTTTTCCGACAAAAACATGACATAGGCTTTCAGCACGTCGGGGTCCCGGGTGTTCGCGGGAAAGGTCGTGGCGTGCCCGACGGATTTGACCGTGTCCACGGCGTCCACCCGGGACACGGGCGCGTCGTCCTGGCCCCGGCCCATGCGTTTCAGCCAATGGCCCCAGGCGCCGAACCGCGTGTAAAGCGTTTCAAAATCCATGGCCGCCAACTGCCCGCAGGTACGAACACCCAGAATCTCCAAATTCTTTTTCATTCGGGGACCAATGCCGCAGAGGGATTCGACCGGAAGGGAGGCCAAGAGCCCTTCCACCTCCGTCGGACGAATCCGCGTCAACCCCCGGGGTTTTTTCATGTCCGAGGCCAGCTTGGCCAACAGTTTGTTGGGCGCCACACCGATGGAACACGGAAGGGAGAGTTCCTCCCCCACCAAACGCTGGACCGCCGCCGCCGTTTGGAGGGCCCGGTCCCAGTCCGGCGCCCGTCGGGCCTCGGTGATGTCCATAAAGGCCTCGTCGCAGGAGGTCATTTCCACTTTTTCGGTGAAGCGTTCCAAGAGCGGAAACAGCGACTTGGACGCTTCGACGTATTTCCGGAAATCCCCCGCCACCGGGACCAACGTCCGGCATAAAGCCTGGGCCTGGTGAAGCAACATTCCCGTTTTAATTCCGTAGGGTCGGGCTTCGTAGGACGCCGTCAGGATGATTCCCCGGCGGCCCAGCCCCCCCACGACGACCACGGGCTTCCCCCGCAAAGCGGGGTTCTCCCGCTGTTCCACCGAAGCGAAGAAGGCGTTCATGTCGAGATGCAGTATCACGCGATCCATCGAATTATCCGTTTAAAAAGGTAAAATCTTCCCTTCCGCAGGGGTGGACGTTGAGCGGCTCGCCGCTATCGCACCACTTCATAGTTCTTTTTTTCCTTTTTGGAAGGGTGCGCGGTGGCTACGGCGGTCTCTTGGACCGCCGATTTACAGCGAGGGCCTCCGCTCCACGATGCGCGGGGCGCGTTGAGCGGCTCGCCGCTATCGCACCACTTCATAGTTCTTTTTTTCCTTTTTGG
>DAOQNO010000295.1:0-2459 GCA_035332125.1 Elusimicrobiota bacterium
GGAGACGCCGCCACGTCTTTCCTGGAAGTGGTGGACGGGGATCTTCGGGTCAATCCGGCGATCCGGGATCGTTGGTCCCGGTGGCCGGTGCCGATTCAAAACGCCCTCCTTTACGGCCTCGGGGTGGTGGGTCACGAAAGCCTTCATCGGGCCGGGATCCGGTCCGAGTCGGCGGCCTACGGCCTCGGCCAATTATTGCCCGCTTTCCTCGGGGCGGGAGCGGCGGCCCTGCTGTTGGGCGCCGCCTCCCCGGGGGCCGCCCTGGCGTCCC
This sequence comes from Elusimicrobiota bacterium, assembly GCA_035332125.1. Classification (GTDB taxonomy): domain Bacteria; phylum Elusimicrobiota; class Elusimicrobia; order FEN-1173; family FEN-1173; genus JADKIY01. The sequence continues at coordinate 272 of DAOQNO010000295.1, forward strand.
TGGCCGGGGCTCCCGCCGCGGTGGCCGCTGCCGGGATTCTATTGGATCGTTGGGCGGAGCGGCGGGTCCGGGTCCGTCGGGCCGAGGCCGTCGCGTCCGCCCTGGCCCGGGCAGCGGCGGGGCAATCGCTCGCCGTCGATTTCCAAGCCCTTTTGGCCTCCCGGCCCATGCGCCTCGGGGTCGCGGGCGAAGCGGGATCGGGCGATCGGCTGGACGGCGTGGACGATCCCGGCTTCGGGGCGGCTCTGAGGAGGTCGTTGAGCCGCCGGGGAATTTCCGGTTCCCCCGTGGAAATCCAAGCCTTGCTGGTCCGGGCCCTCGGGGCCTCCGGCCTCGTCGCCCCTCCGTCCGCCGCCGGGGATCGCCCCTTGACCGTCGTCCTCGTTTCCCGAAGCACGGCGGACCGCCTGGAGGCGGTGATCGCCCGTTCCCGCCCGAACGGGGAGGGCGCGGCCCCGGTGTTGGCCCTTCTCCCGCTGGACGCCGAGGGAGAAGCCGCCATCGCCCGATGGAATCCGGCGGACCGACGGGTGGAACGGTGGACGCGCCGAATTCATCGAAGCTTGGAAAGCGATCCCTGGGACCTGCGGGAGGTGGAATCGACGGTCCGATCCCGCCTCAATCCCTCCGAATTTTCCTCCTGCCGAATTCTGGCCGGGGCCGACGTTCCCCTGCGCGCCGGCGGGCTTGAAACGGCTCTCTTTCGGGACGCGATGGTATGGCTGATGGACGGCCTCTTTCCCGTTTCCGTCACCACGTCGGATTTGGACCGCCTGACCCGCCTTTCCCGCCTCGTCGCCACCGCGGCCTAGCCCCGCAACAAATCGGCCATTTCGGGGGCGCCCCCCATCGTGTAAAATCCCTGTAAATCCTGGGCTTGAAAATTTTAAGATTCGGCCCTAGACTTGCTACGTGGCCCCGGGCGAACACCCTTCCTTATATCGGCCCGGCACATCGAGAGGACACTTTTTGCAAACGGCCCGGTTTTGCTGCCCATGGTTTAAATCCCGAGCAATCCAACGCGCGCTTTTCCCGGGGGAGTCCATCGCCCGGGGCGGCTCGGCGTGCGGGGGGGAAAGGACGGTGGGTTCGGCGATGAAAATGGTCTCCGCGGGGATGGTCTTGTTGGTGTTGGCGGGAGCGACGGCCCTTCGGGCCGCGGACCGCTACGCCCTCGAAGTCCCCGGCGCGGTGATGGCGGGCGACGCCTTTGAATTGAAGGTCATTCCCCGGTCCGGCGCGGGGCGGGACGGCGCTCCCCAGCGCGTTAAACTGGAATTTCCGGCGGGGTTTATCGCGGCGGGAGCGCCGCGCTTCCTGGACTTGCAGGGCGAGGGCGTCGTGTCCGTAAAAACGCTCCCGACCGTGGCGCCCGGTCTCTACGCGTTGTCCGTTCGGAGCGCCGGCGATCGGCGCGTTTTGGGAATGGTCGATATCGCCGTCGAGCGACCGGCGGCGTCGTTTTCCCTCGTCCCCCTCCGGCGGCCCTTCGTCGGAGAGGTGGGAAAGCCCTTCGAGGTCCAAGTCGTGGCCCGGGACGATCGGGGCGGGGCCGTGACCTCTTTCCACGGCGATGTGAATTTGAACGCCGCCGTCGGCAGCGTCTCGCCCGCGGTGCTTTCGGGGGAGCATTTTCACGAAGGCATCGCCGTCCTCTCCGTCACCTTGACGGCCACGAACCCCGCCGATCGGCGAAACCGATTGGAAGCCGTTTCCCGCAAAATCGTCGAAGGCCAGGCGGCGCCCGCCCGCGGCGGGGTGGACCTGACCATTAAACAAGTCGAGGGGGCCCGGTGATTCGCCGGAGCCGACTCTTGGCGACCGCGGCGCTCGCTCTCGCGGGGGCGTCGCCCCTCTGGGCGGTCAGCAGTTACATCGTCACCGCGCCTTCCGACATTATGATCGGCGACAGCGCCGTGACCATTAACGTCGACCCCCGGGAAGGGGGCGCCCCGGACGGGACCCCGCACCGGGTCAAATTTGTGGGCTTGCCCGCGGGCGTGACCGTGGCCCCCAACGACCTGGTCAACGGCGTGCCCATCGCGGGGCCCACGCCCTTCACCCTTTTCGTCGGCGCCGGGGCCGTTCCGGGGGTTTTCACCCTCACCGTTCAAAACCAGGTGGACTCGGCCGTCAAGGGCCAGGTTCCCGTGACCATTTTCCGGACGGTTTCCCAATTTTCGATCAC
>DAOQNO010000296.1:0-2458 GCA_035332125.1 Elusimicrobiota bacterium
GCCCGCGTTGGTCATGCCCAACAACTTCTTCAAAAACCCAATGAAACCCATCGTGTCCTCCCACGGGGGCGCCGGGCGCCGGTCCGCGTTTTAGTTATTTGAGCCCCGCGGCCTCATCCAAACCGAAGAGCAGGTTCATGTTCTGCACGGCCTGGCCGGCCGCGCCCTTGACCAGGTTGTCCAGCACGGCGAGCACCACCGCGCGACCGTGGCGTTCGTCCACGGCGACCGCGATGTCGACGTAATTGGTCCCCGCCACGTCCTTGGTCTGCGGCCATTGCCCCTCGGGAAGAACGCGGATGAACCGCTCCCCCGCGTAGGCCGCTTCGTATACCGCGCGCAGGCGCGCGGCGGTTGTCTTTTTTTTCAAATCGGCGTAGGCCGTCACGTGGATGCCCCGGACCATGGGCACCAGATGCGGCACGAAGGTGAGGGTGGGCGCCGCCCCCGCGTGGTCGCCCAGGGCCTGCTCGATTTCCGGCACGTGGCGGTGCTTGACCACGGCGTAGGCCTGGAAATTCTCCGCGGCTTCGCAAAAGAGGTACATGGGGTCCAGTTTTTTCCCCGCGCCGGAGACGCCGGACTTGGCGTCCACGACGATGGAGCCCGGGCGGACCATTTTGTTTTTCAACAGGGGCGCCAGGGCCAGAATGGTCGTCGTGGCGTAACAGCCGGGGTTCGCGACGACCGGGGCGCCCGGGATCTTCTCCCGGAACAGCTCCGGGAGACCGTAGACGGCTTTGGCAAGAAGGGCCGGCGACGCGTGTTTGACCTTGTAGGTCGATTCGTAAATCGGGAGGCGGCGAATTCGAAAATCGGCCGACAGGTCCACGGCTTTTTTGCCTTCCCGGACGAAATCGGCGATGTTTTTGGAACCGACGCCGTGGGGGAGGGCGAAGAAGGCCACGTCGACGTCCCGGGCGATGGCCCGGGCGTTGAATTTTTCGAGGGTCAGGCTCAGCCGCCCTTTTAGGAAGGGATGAACTTCGGCCAGGGGGCGGCCGGGCTTGGATTCGGAGGTGACCCGGACGACGCGGACCTCCGGGTGTTGAAGCAAAATTCGAAGAAGCTCCCCGCCCGTGTAGCCCGTCGCGCCCACCACCGCCGCCGAGATCATTCCGATTCCTCCTCGTCCGACTCGTCCGCCGCCGTTTCAGCGGGGGCCACCACCACCGTGATTTCGCCCCGCACGTCGCCCCGGGCCCGAAGGACGTCCGCCACCGCCGACAGGGGACCCCGCAAAACTTCTTCGTGAATCTTGGTCAGCTCCCGCGCCAGGGCGCAGGGGGCGTCGCCCAGCACTTCCCGGGCGATGTCCAGGGTTTTCACCACCCGGTGGGGCGACTCGTAAAAAACGATCGTGCGTTCGCGCCCGGCTTCCAGCTCCCGCTTCAAACGGCCGGGGCGACGGGGCAAAAACCCCAAAAACGTGAACCGATCCCAGGGAAGACCCGACGCGGCCAGGGCCGCCAGAAGCGCCGAGGGGCCGGGGATCGGAATCACCGGCAGGTTCCGGGCGGCGGCTTCGGCCACCAGGCGGCCGCCGGGGTCCGAGAGGCCGGGCGTTCCCGCGTCGGTGGCCAGGGCAACCTTTTCCCCCCGGGCCAGCCGTTCCAAAATTTCGGGCGCCGCGCGTCGATGGACGTGTTCGTCGTAGCGGACCATCGGCCGGTCCAAGCCGGCGTGCTGCAGGAGCTTGCGGGTTTGCCGGGTGTCCTCGGCCAAAACGACGTCCGCCCCGGCCAAAACCTCCCGGGCCCGGTCGCTCAAGTCCTTCAAATTGCCGATGGGGGTAGCGACGAGGAATAGGGGCACGGCGCGAGGGAAATCTTACCAGTTGGCGAGGCGAATCAAAAGGCCGGCGGTTCGCCCGCCGACCCTCAAAATGTCACCAAAGACTGATGGTGATGCCGCGGGTGTCGGTGTGCGGGCAATCCAAAACAATCCGGTCCACCAGACCGGAGGGGTTGATGACGAAAAAAGGGAACGCCCAAGCCGACCAAGCCGATCCGTTGGCCACGCCGATGTTATTGTAGAAACCATTTCCGCGCGGATGCCCGGCCATGTGCGGTAAAGCGACCGATGGGATGCTGGAGATATACCGGGGGGTTAAAACATCCAGGCCAAAGCCGTTCATGTAGGGATAATTGCCCTCGGCGTCCGCGTAATAAATCGACAAAGCGCTTCGCAGGGCCCCCAGGGCGCCCTTGACGGACGCTTCCCGGGCTTTGATGACCAAATTGGCGAATTTGGGAATGGCGATGGCCGCCAGCAGGCCGATGATGGCCACCACCAGCATCAGTTCAATCAGCGTGAAACCCCGCTTCCCGCTTTTCACGCAACCCACCTCCGAGGCCGGACCCTTGCCTCTAAGCATAGGCCTCGAAAAGGCGATATTCCACCCGGGGGGTTTATTGCGGGAGGGGGATTGAAAAGGAGCCGAGAAGCCCGGCCGCCA
>DAOQNO010000297.1:0-2445 GCA_035332125.1 Elusimicrobiota bacterium
CATCAGCCAGGAGGCCACCGAGGACATCGCCAAAATGGCCGGCACCACGGCCGAGGAATTGGAGGAGGCGAGCCCGGGCCGCATCGCCCGCCTCCGCATGCCCTGGCTCATCACGACCTGTTTGGCCGAGGGGGTGGTGAGCGCCATCGTCCGCGGGTTCGAAACAACCCTGGCCCAGGCCGTGGCCCTGGCCAGTTTCATGCCGCTCATCGCGGCCATGGGGGGGAACGTGGGCACGCAGTCCTCGACCCTGTGCGTGCGCGGGTTGGCCACGGGCCACGTGCAACCCGGCGACTGGAAAAAAATGGCCCGGCGGGAATTTTTGGCCGGGCTCTACATGGGCGCGGGGTACGGACTGGCCGTGGCGGCCGTGGCCTTCGTCACCTACCACGGCCGGTTTGGTTTCGCCTTTCCCGTGGTGGTTTTTACCGGCGTTCTTTTTTCGATGACCATCGCTTCGACCATGGGGGCCATCGAGCCCTTCATCCTTCACAGTTTCAAAATGGACCCCGCGGTGGCCGTGGGGCCCCTCGTGAGCACCATGACGGATTTGATGAGCGTCACGGCCTACCTGACCCTGGCCACCATCGCCCTGTCGGCGGGCTGGCTGGTGCGTTGACGTGTATCACAACGTCGCCGCCGTCGTCCTCGGGGCGGAACCGGCTTCCGAAACCGACAAGCGGCTGACGTTGTTCACCCGGGAGAAGGGCCGCCTCTTCGCCCGGGCCGCCGGGGCGCGTCGGCCCGGAGCCAAATTGGCCGCGGCCACGGAACCGGCCTCGTTGTCCCGCTTTCGCCTGTGGCTGCCGGAGGGCGGCGCCACCGCCCGCGTGACCGGGGGCGGCCTGGCCGTGGGGCTCCCCGCCCTGCGCCGGGATTGGGCCCGGGGCACCTCCGCGCTGTTCTTGTGCGAGTGGACGGACCGTTTCACCCCGCTGGGGCAGGCCCATCCGGAAAAATTCGATTTGTTGTCCCGGGCCCTGGCGGCCCTGGAAATGGAGGAACCCGTCGTGGTGCGCCTGGCGTTTTTGATTCAATTCATCGCCCTCTCGGGTTACGGCGACGCGGCCCGGGCGGCCCGGGTCACGGGGTTGGAGGACGCCGCCGCCGCGGCCTTGGATCGATGGGATTTCCGGGGGCCGCCCGCGGCCGCCCCCGGCGTCGAACGGGCCGCCTGGGCCGAAGAACAATTGGTAAAATCCCAGGCGCCCCTGCTCCAGCGGCCGCTCAAAAGTTTGGCTCATCAACGGGCGCTCGGCCGCTACTTGGTCAAGCATCAATTTCCCACGGAGGTCGCGCGGTGACGTTTCAGGAAATCATTTTGGCGCTCCACAAATTTTGGTCCAAAAAGGGGTGCCTCCTCTGGCAACCCTACGACATCGAGAAAGGCGCCGGCACCTTCAACCCCGCCACGTTTTTGCGGTGCCTGGGTCCCCAACCCTGGGCGGCGGCCTACGTGGAGCCCTCCCGGCGACCGACGGACGGGCGCTACGGCGAGAACCCCAACCGTCTTCAGCACTACTACCAGTACCAGGTTCTGATCAAGCCCGCGCCCGCCGACATCCAGGAGAGTTACCTGGCGTCCCTGGCCGCCATCGGGATCGACCCCAAACGCCACGACATCCGTTTCGTGGAGGACGATTGGGAGTCGCCGACCCTGGGCGCCTGGGGCCTCGGCTGGGAGGTGTGGTTGGACGGGATGGAAATCACGCAGTTCACCTATTTCCAGCAGGTGGGGGGGATCGATTTGAACCCGATTTCCGTGGAGATCACCTACGGGCTGGAGCGGCTGGCCATGTATTCCCAAAAGAAGAACAGCGTCTTCGACGTGCTCTGGACCCCGACGGTCCGCTACGGCGACGTTCATTTGAACGACGAAAAGCAGTTTTCCCAATACAATTTCGAGGAAGCCGACGTGCCCACCCTGCGCCGCCACTTCGACGATTGGGAAGCCGAAGCCCGGCGCCTCCTCGACAAGCCATTGGTGCTGCCGGCCTACGACGCCGTGATGAAATGTTCGCATCTCTTTAATTTGCTGGACGCCCGCCGGGCCATTTCGGTCACCGAGCGCGTCACCTACATCGGCCGCGTCCGGACCCTGGCCCGCCGCGTCGCCGAAGGCTACGTCGCCACCTTGGCCGGTGGGGAAGGAGTGCCCGCGTGAAAGACCTCCTGCTCGAAATCGGCACCGAAGAAATCCCCGCCCGTTTTCTCCCCGACGCCCTGCGCGCCCTCGAATCCGGCGCCCGGACTTCGTTGGCCGCGGCCGGGTTGTCGTTCGAGTCCGTGGAAACGCTGGGCACGCCCCGCCGTCTGGCCGTACGGGTGGATCGATTGGCCGACCGGGCGGAGGACCGGGTGCAGGAGGCCCTGGGTCCCGCCGTCGCCCAGGCGAAGGACGCCGCCGGCGCTTGGACCCCCGCGGCCCTCGGGTTCGCCCGCTCC
>DAOQNO010000298.1:0-2440 GCA_035332125.1 Elusimicrobiota bacterium
TATCGCCCTTTTCTCCCCGCCGGTGGGCGGGGGATCTTCGGGACCGGATGGCCGCCGTTTTTTTCGCGCGGCTTTCGCCCCGCTCGGCTGAAATTCTGGGCGGTCTGGTTCTGGGTCGGCGGTCCCGGGGCGTGGACGACCTTCTGGAAGATTTTCGCCGGAGCGGCACGGCCCACCTCCTGGTCGCGTCGGGATCCAACGTCGGCATCGCCCTGACCCTTTGGTGGATGGCCGCCCGGTGGGTTCTCTGGTGGCCCCGTCGGTGGACGTTGCTGGCGGTGCCCTTTTGGGCCTTTTTGTACGCGGGGGTCGCCGGCAGCGAGGCGCCGGTGTTGCGCGCCGCGCTCATGGCCTCCCTGGGGGCCCTGGGCCACGCCCTGGGACGCTGGGACCGGCCGGAACATTCGCTCTTTCTGTCGGCCGGGATTTTGTTGACGATCCGCCCGACCGCCCTGTTCGACGCCGGATTCCAAATGTCGTACGCGGCCACCCTCGGCATCGCGGTGGCGTTGAATAGGATTCAGGGACCCGAGGATTCCCCGCCCCCCCGGGCCGGATTTCGAACGCGGGCCTTCCACTTTTTACGACGGTGGGCGCGTCAACTTTTCGGAATGAGCCTGGCCGCCCAGGCGGCCCTGGCCCCCTTGCTTCTTTATTACTTCGGCCGGTTTTCCCTGGCGGGATTTCTGTCCAACCTGCTGGCCGTTCCGCTGGCGGGCCTGTGTTTGGCCTCCGGTCTCGCCCTATTCGGTTTCGACGCCGTGGGCCTGGAGGCGGCGTCCCGGGCCCTGGCCGCCCTGTCCGAGCGCGCGGTCGGCGTTCTTCTCGCCTGGGTTCGTTGGACCGCGCGGATCCCGGGGGCGGAGGTCCACGCCCGCTTTTCCCTGACCCAAACGATTTTATTGGCGGGCGCGGTGATCGGCGTTTTCGCTTTCGTCCGGTCCCGGCGACGTCGATTCGCCGTCGGAGCCGCCGCCGGGGCGGCCGCGGTTTTCCTGGCGGGAGTCCTTCGACCCGCCGCGCCGGATTTTCGCCTCGTGTGGTGGGGGCGGGACGCCGTCCTCGTGCAAACCCCCGCCGGGTCCGGCCTCTTTGAATCTTCGCCGGACGGCGCGCTACCGGCCGCGGCCGGATTTCTCCGGGGCCAGGGCGTGGATCGTCCGATCTGGCGATGCCCCCCGGTCGAGCACCCTCTTCGGTTCGCGGCGTCGGGCGGCGTGGCCCGGGGTCGGGAGGGCGATGTTCGGTGGACGGCTTTCGTCGGAGGGCCCCGGGACGGCGTTTTGTATTTGCTGGAACGGGGATCGTCCCGGGCGCTTCTGGGTTTTGAGGTCTCCGAGGCCCTGGCCGTCGCCGCGGCCCCGCGCCTTCCGTCCGTCGTGGACGTCCTGGGTTGGCGGCCCCGGGCCGGGGCGCCCGCCGCCCTCGACCGATTGAGCCGCACGACCCCCCGCGCCGTCGTATTCCAAGGGCGATCGCCGTCGGCGAGCCTTCGTCGGACGGGGACCGCGATGTATTTTCCCGGCCGGGGGGCGGTGGCCTGGACGGGCGGACGGGACGGCGGTCGTTTGTCGGAATTCGCGGCGGCGTCGCCCCCGGTGCGACGGCCGTCGGTTTGGTAAAATAACGGCATGACCCCTCCCTCCCTCGGCGTCGACATCGTGGAAGTGAAACGCATCGCCCGTTTGATCCGCGAGCCCCGGTTTCTCGCCCGGGTCTTTTCCGACCGCGAGGTGGCCTATTGCCGGGCCAAAAAAAACGCGGCCCAGCATTTCGCCGTGCGTTTCGCCGCGAAGGAAGCGGTGTACAAAGCCCTGGGGCGCGCGGGCGTCGCGCACAAGGACATCTCGGTCAAAAACGAGCCCTCGGGGAAACCCGGCGTCGAACTGGCCCCGCGACTGCGTTCCCTGGAATCCCGGCTGACGCTCACGCTGTCCCACACCGCCGAGCACGCGGTGGCCGTCGCCCTTTTCTCACCGCCCGCCCGCCGCCGATGACCGTCGTTCCCCGGTCCTGGCTTCCGCCCCGTCCCCGGGATTCCCACAAAAACGATTTCGGCCACGTGCTCGTGGTCGGCGGCGCCCCGGGCATGTCGGGCGCCCCGCGCCTGGCGGCCGTCGGGGCTCTGCGGGGGGGCGCGGGCCTGGTCACCTTGGCCGTTCCACGCTCCCTGGAGGTGATCGCCGCCGTGGGCGGGCCCTGGGAAGCCTTGACCCTGGCTCTGCCGGAATCCGGCGGCGCCGTTTCCGCCGCCGCCTGGCCGGTGGTGGCGGCCTATGCCCGTCGGCGGCCCCTCACGGCTTTGGTGGTGGGCCCCGGACTGTCGGTGACCGCCGGGAGCGCGGCCTTTGTCCGCCGCGCCCTCGCGGGGCCGGGTCTTCCGGTGGTCTTGGACGCCGACGGGTTGAACGCCCTGGCCGGCGACAAAAAATACCGCCCC
>DAOQNO010000299.1:0-2438 GCA_035332125.1 Elusimicrobiota bacterium
GAGGAGGTCGAGGTGGACACGGCCATCGTGGAAAACCTTCGGGACCCTCTCACGCATTTGATTCGAAACGCCATGGACCATGGCGTGGAAGCCGCGGAAGCGCGCGCGGCCGCCGGCAAGTCCGCGGAGGGCCAATTGTCCCTTTCGGCGGCCCAGGAGGCGGGGTTCGTCCACGTGCGGTTGACCGACGACGGGCGCGGGCTGGACCGCGCGGCGATCGCGGCGCGGGTTCGGGCCTTGGGGCTGGCGGCGGCCCCCGAGGCGCTGACCGACGCCGACTTGTTCGCGTTTCTTTTCGCGCCGGGTTTTTCCACCGCGACAAAAGTGACGGAGTGGTCCGGGCGGGGCGTCGGTTTGGACATTGTCCGCCGCCACGTTCAGACGCTGCGGGGAATCATCGCCGTGGAATCGCGTCCCGGCCAATCCACAACGTTCGCCATTCGGCTGCCCCTCACGTTGGCGATCATTCAAGGTTTTTCCGTCGGGGTCGGCGAGGAAACGATGGTGATCCCCCTGGAAATGGTGGCCGAGTGTCTGGAGTTGGCCCCCGGGGAGCGGGAGAATCGGGATCCCTTGGGCGTGTTTAATCTCCGGGGGGAGCCCGTCCCCCTCGTCCGGTTGGGGGCCTTGTGGGGGGGGGCGCCGGGCCCGGCCCCGGCCCGGGAGAGCGCGGTCGTCGTGCGTTGGGGCGATCGCCGGGCGGGGTTCGTCGTGGACCGGGTGTTGGGGGAGAATCAAACGGTGATCAAGCCCCTTCCGCCTCATTTTCGATCGCTCGAGGGGGTGGCGGCGTCGTCTTTGTTGGGGAACGGGCGGATCGCCCTCGTGCTGGACGTCCCCGGTATTTTCAAAAAACTGCTCCGGGAGCGGGCGGTGTCCGGCAGGGAACGGCCGTGACCGAGCCCCGTCCCCGGAAAACGGACCCGACCGGGACGTCCTTTCCGTGGGGGCCGCTCCCCCCCGATCTCCGCCGGCTGGACCGGGAAATGGCCCAGGGGTTGGGCTTTCCAAGCCTGACGGACGCGGAGTTCTCCCGGCTTCGGGATTGGGTCGAAAAGGAATCCGGTATCCACTTGACCGACGCCAAGCGCGGCTTGGTGATGGGCCGGTTGGCCAAACGGGTCCGCGCGGTGGGAGCGACCGGCTTCGGGGCGTATATCGAGCGCGCGTTGGGGAGCGCGGGCCCGGAGGAACGGGCGCGGCTGTTGGACGCCCTTTGCACCAACGAAACGCATTTCTTCCGGGAAATCCACCATTTTGATTTTTTGGAAAAGCGGGTGTTCCCGTCGTGGCGCGTCACGGGAACCACGGGCCGCATTCCCCGCCACATCCGGGCGTGGAGCGCGGCCTGCTCGACGGGGGAGGAGCCGTACACCTTGGCCATGGTCCTCCTCAAGAATTTCCCCCGGTCGAGCGGTTGGAGCGTCGAGGTGCTGGGCACGGACCTCTCCGGCCACGCCCTTCAGCGGGCCGCGGCGGCGGTGTGGCCCATTGAAAAAGCCGCGGAGATCCCCAGCGCGTTTCTCAAATCGTTCATGCGGCGGGGCACGGGACCCGAGGAGGGGAAAATGAAAGCCGGGCCGGAAATTCGGGAAGCGGTGCATTTCCTTCGCCTGAATCTCTGCGCCGAGGTCTACCCCGTGTCCGGCGCCTTCGATTTGATTTTTTGCCGAAACGTCCTCATTTACTTCAATTGGGACACCAAGCGGAAAGTCATCGGTCGCCTGCTTTCCCACCTGGCCCCGACCGGTTACTTTTTCTCCGGTCACGCGGAAAGCCTGAACGAGCTATCGAACGTCGTGACAACCCTTCAACCCACGGTCTACCGTCCGTTGCGGACGGCCGACTCGACCGATCCGACGCGGGAGGCGCCGTGACGGCCGCCGCGCCGTTGCACGTGCTGGTCGTCGACGATTCCGCCGTCGTGCGGGAGGTCCTCACGGACCTCTTGTCCCAAGACCCCGGCCTGACCGTGGCCACCGCCGGCGATCCGATGATCGCCATGACCAAAATGCGGATTCAACGACCGCAGGTCATCGTGTTGGATTTGGAGCTGCCCCGCATGGACGGGCTGACCTTCCTCCGGAAAATCATGACCGAAGACCCGATCCCCGTGGTGGTTTGCTCCAGTCAAACCCCGGCGGGTTCCGACGAGGCCTTGCGGGCCCTGGAGGAAGGGGCGGTCGAGGTCATCGCCAAGGCCCGGCTGGGCGTGCGCGAATTTCTTCGGGAATCCTCGGACCGGTTGTTGGACGCGGTTCGAAGCGCCGCCACGGCCCGGGTCGCGGCGGCGCGCCGCCCGCCGGCGGTCCCCTTCCTTGGGTCCAAGCCGCTTTTGACCGTCACGACCGACAAGGTCATGGCGTTGGGAGCCTCCACGGGCGGAACGGAGGCCCTTCGGGAAATTCTTCAGGCCCTTCCTCCCTCCGCGCCGGGGG
>DAOQNO010000300.1:0-2430 GCA_035332125.1 Elusimicrobiota bacterium
CCGGGGCCTGATTCCCTACGCCCGACAGGACGTTTCCCCGGCGGATCTCAAGGCCGTCGAGGACGTTCTGCGGTCCGATTTCCTCACCCAGGGGCCGGCGGTGGAGCGCTTCGAGCGCCGGGTCGCGGATTACGTCGGCGCCCGCCATGCCGTTGCGGTCTCCAGTGCCACGGCCGCCCTCCACCTCGCCTACCGGGCCCTGGGTCTCGGTCCGGGCGACCTTCTGTGGACCTCCCCCAACACCTTTGTGGCCACGGCCAATGCCGCGCTCCTGTGCGGCGCGGCGGTCGACTTCGTCGACATCGATGCGGACACCAAGAACCTATCGCCCGAATCGTTGAAAACCAAATTGATCGCCGCCAAAAAAAACGGGCGCCTTCCGAAAGCGGTGGTCCCCGTGCACTTCGCCGGACAATCGTGCGACATGGCGGCCATCGGCGCGCTCGCCCGGGAATTCGGGATTCGGGTGGTGGAGGACGCCTCCCACGCCATCGGGGCCCGTTATCGGGGCATCCCCGTCGGGGCCGGAACCCATTCGGACCTCACCGTTTTCAGTTTCCACCCCGTGAAGATCATCACCACCGGGGAAGGGGGCATGGTCCTCGCCCAGCGGGACGACCTGGCCGGGACGGTTCGCCTTTTGCGCAGCCACGGGATCACCCGGGAGGCCGCGCGGATGGAAAAGGTGGACGAGGGGCCTTGGTACTACGAGCAGGTGGACTTGGGGTTGAATTACCGTTTGACCGATATTCAATCGGCCCTCGGCGCCAGCCAGATGGACCGCCTGGAGTCGTTTATCGACCGACGTCATCGGTTGGCGGATCGCTACGATCGGGCTCTCGCCGGGTTGCCGTTGAAATTGCCGGTCCGCCCCGCGGGCGATCGGTCCGCGCTTCATCTCTACCCCGTGGAGGTGACCCGGGAACCCCGGGCGCCGGAACGGCGGCGGGTTTTTGACGCTTTGCGGGCGGCCGGGGTTTCCGCAAACGTGCACTACATCCCGGTTTACCTTCAACCCCATTATCGCCGACTCGGTTTCAAGCCCGGTCTTTGCCCCGTGGCCGAACGGTATTACGCGGGGGCCATCAGCCTTCCCATGTATCCCGGCCTGACGGAGGCCGACCAAGACCGGGTGGTGGACGCGATGCGGCGCGCCTTGGCGTGAAAACCGTCGCCATCGTTCAGGCCCGGGTCGGCTCGACCCGTTTGCCGGGAAAAATTCTTCGAGCCCTCGCGGGACGGTCGGTGTTGAGCCACGTGTTGGACCGGGTCCGGGCCGCGGCGGGCGTCGACGAAACGGTGGTCGCGACGACCGTCGCTCCGGCGGACGAGGCCGTCGCGGCCGAAGCGGTGCGGTGCGGGGTTCGCGTTTTTCGCGGCGACGAGGACGATGTTTTGTCCCGGTACGCCTTGGCGGCCGCGGGCGCCGGCGCGGACGTGGTGGTGCGCGTTACTTCCGACTGCCCGTTGTTCGATTCCGGCCTTCTGGGCGCCATGCTGGGGGCCTTTCACGCCTCCCGCGCCGGCGGTCGGCCCCTGGATTACCTGAGCAACACCGTGCTTCGCACCTTTCCCCGCGGTTTGGACGCCGAAATTTTTACCCGCGCCGCCCTCGAGCGGGCCGCCCGGGAAGCCACGGCGCCTCACGAGCGGGAGCACGTCACGCCCTATCTTTACCAACACCCCGACCGTTTTGCCGTCGACCAATACGCGCGGGTTCCGGATTTCTCCGCGCACCGGTGGACCTTGGACACCCCGGAAGATTGGGAATTGATTCGGCGGGTGGTGGAGGCCCTGGGGCCCCGGGGCGAACGGTTTTCCACCGACGCTGTTTTGGACTTGTTGCGTCGGCATCCGGACTGGGTGGCGCTGAACGCCGGGGTCGAACAAAAACCCCTGGGGCGATGACGCCGTGAAGGTGGCCATCCGGGCCGACGCCTCCACCGCTTTGGGTTCCGGACACGTTCAGCGATGCCTCGCGTTGGCCTCCCGCCTAGCGGTCGGCGGGTCCTCCGTCACGTTTTACGGCCGAACGGCCGAGGGCGACCTCGGCGACGCGATCGCCGCCCGGGGGTTCGACCGCGTTCGAATGCCGGGCGATGGGACCGGCTGGGAATCCGACCGGGAATTTATGGGCGCGGCCCTGAAGGTTCGGGGCCCCTGGGATTGGCTGGTGGTCGATCATTACGATTTGGACGCCCGTTGGGAGACCCCGCTTCGGGCCGTCGTTCGACGAATTTTGGTCGTGGACGATCTGGCGGACCGACCCCACGACGCCGACGTCTTGCTGGATCAAAACGAGGGGGACCGCGTCGCCGCCTACGCCGCGCGAACGCCGGCCGCCTGCCGTCGATTGTTGGGGCCGCGCTTCGCCCTTCTGCGCGAGGAATTCGGCGAATGGCGGCGGCGAATCGGGCCGCGCGCCGGCCC
>DAOQNO010000301.1:0-2414 GCA_035332125.1 Elusimicrobiota bacterium
GAACCAATTCGCCCAGGGTTTCGGGGCGGTAGGGATTGCCCCCGCAAAAATTGTCCAGGATGGCGATGCGGTCCGGTCGGGCGCCCACCGCGATCAAATTCCGCACCGCCTCGTCGATGGCCGAGGCCGCCATCCAGTAGGGGTCCCACCGGCTTTGGTGGGGGTTCAACCCGCACGAGAGGGCCGCGCCGCGGCGGTCCGTGGGCCGCAACTGCAAAACCGCGGCGTCGCTGGGGCCCGCGGCGGTGGGCCCCACGAAGGGTTTCACCACGGTGCGGCCCTGGACCTCGTGGTCGTATTGCCGAACGATCCATTCCTTGCTGGCCACGGTGGGCTGGGCCAGAATGTCCAGGAGAGCTTTTCTCAAATCGACGGTTTTCCGCCCGACGTGGAACTCCGGGAAGGCCTCGGGCGTGGGCGGCGCCCAGGTGGAGGTCATGCGCCGTTTGGGAACACCGTTGTGCAGGAACGCCATCTCCACGTCGACCAGCACGTCGGCCCCGTGACGCACCCGCAGGCGGCCGTCGTTGGTGAAGGTGCCGATCACGGTGGCCTCGGCGTCCTCGTCGGCGAAGAGACGGACCAGTTCGTCCACTTTTTCCGGCGGCACGGCGAAAACCATGCGCTCTTGGGATTCCGACAACCATATTTCCCAGGGGGCCAATCCCTGGTATTTGAGGGGCACTTTTTCCAATTGAACGTCGGCCCCGGTGATTTCCCCCATTTCGCCCACGGCGGAAGAGAGCCCCCCGGCGCCGCAGTCGGTGATGCCCCGGTAAAGACCCCGGTCCCGGGCGGCCAGAAGCACGTCCATGGTTTTTTTCTGCACGATGGGGTTGCCGATTTGAACGACGCTGGAGGGAATCCCGGTGGTCAGGCTGTCGGAGGAGAAGGTCGCGCCGTGAATGCCGTCCCGGCCCACGCGGCCCCCGGCCATCACGATTTTGTCCCCCGGTTTCACGTCCTTGGGGATCGCCTGGTGGGGCATGATCCCGAGCGTCCCGCAGAAGACCAAGGGGTTCTCCCGAAAATCCTCGTCGAAATAGACCGCGCCGCTCACCGTGGGAATGCCCATGCGGTTGCCGTAGTCCCGAACGCCGGAAACCACGCCGTGAAAGATCCGTCGGGGAGACATGCCGGAACCGGTTTTCTCGTCGGCGGTTTTGTCCAGGGGGCCGAAGCAGAAGACGTCGGAATTGGCGATGGGCTTGGCCCCCAGGCCCGCGCCCAAAATGTCCCGGATCACGCCGCCCAAGCCGGTGCCGGCGCCGCCGTAGGGTTCCAGGGCCGAGGGGTGGTTGTGGGTCTCGACTTTAAAGGCCAGGGCTTCGTTCTCGCCCACGTCCACGATGCCCGCGTTGTCCTTGAAAACCGAAAGGCACCAGGGGCGCTTGAGCTCATCGGTCACCTTGACGATGGTGTCCTTGAGCAAATCCTTGTACTCCCGTTCGCGCTTCAAACCCATCTCGTCCCGCTCGACGTGATGGATGGCGGCCCGGAAGGTTTTGTGTTTGCAGTGCTCGGACCAGGTTTGGGCCAGGGTTTCGAGTTCCGCCTCGGAAGGATCGCGGCCCTGTTTTTTGAAGTAGTCCTGGATGGCGGCCATCTCCGCGTCGTTCAACGACAATCCTCGCTCCTTGCTGAGCGCCGCCAGGGCGGCGGCGTCCAGGGAGAGAAAACCGGGCAGGGGAGCCGGAGGGGCCGCGACCATTAGAGGACCTCCACCGATTGGATCATGGCGTTCATCAAATGCTCCTCGCAAAAACGTTTCACGTCGGCCGGGGACACCGCGCCGAAGAAATCGTACACCTGGCCCGAACGGACGGCCAAAAGGCCGGCCACGCCCAGGTCCTGGGCGGCGTACACCACGGTGCCGGCCACGGGATCCGCCACCCCTTTTTTGGGCCACACTTCGGCCAGGCGGGACCCCGGCGCGGGAGCCACCCGGTCCGACGGGAACACCGAGGCCACCTGGGTCACGGGATCGGTCAGCAGGCGGTCGGCCAGCCCCTGGGCCTGGTTTTGATCCAGTTCGCCCAGGAGTTCATAGGCTTGGCCGGTGCGAATGGTTTTCAGGCCTTTGAGTTTCGCCCGACGCCATTCGTGAGCGAGCCCCCGACCCCGATGATCGGCAAAGGCGGGTTTCGTGTGGACCAACACGCGCCAGTTCATAGGGCCGCCCGGCCGGTCAATCGTTGATAGGCCTGCATATATTTTTCGTGGGTTTTGGCGACCACCTCGGCGGGGAGCGCCGGCGCGGGGGGGCGGCGGTCCCATTTGATTTGGTTCAGGTAGTCGCGAACGAACTGCTTGTCGAAGGATTCCTGGGATTTTCCGGGGACGTAGTGGGCGGCGTCCCAGAACCGGGAGGAATCGGGCGTGAGGGCCTCGTCAATCAAAATGATTTCCCCGCC
>DAOQNO010000302.1:0-2399 GCA_035332125.1 Elusimicrobiota bacterium
CAGCTCCCCTCCCGGCAAATGGCCCGGTAGTCCAGGCCCAATTTCTGAAATTCCTCTTCGACGGAAACCCGGGCGAAGGGGTCCGCCAGGGCCACGGTCTTGCCGCGATAGGCGAAGGAGAGCCGGGCGGGGTCCGCCGGGGCCGCGCCGTCGACCGGCGGCCGGACAACGGCCTTGATTTTCCGCGCGGCGTTCCGGATTAATTCCTCGGTCAAATCCATCATGCCGTTCACGTCGGTGTAGGCCTGGTAGGCCTCCAGGATGGTGAACTCCGGGTTGTGGCGGGTGTCAATGCCCTCGTTGCGGAACGCCCGGCCGATTTCAAAGACCCGCTCCAACCCGCCCACGAGGAGTCGCTTGAGGAAGAGCTCCGGGGCGATGCGCATGAACAGTTCCATGCCCAGGGCGTGGTGCTGGGTGACGAAGGGCTTGGCCGCCGCGCCGCCCGCCACGGCCTGCAAAATGGGCGTTTCCACTTCGATGAAATTCTTTTGGAGAAGGACCTCCCGGAGGGCGCTCACAATGCGTTGGCGGTCCAAAAACCTCTCCCGGGCCTCTGGGTTGCTGAACAAATCGACTTCCCGTCGTCGATAACGGATTTCCACGTCGGTCATGCCGTGGAATTTTTCGGGCGGCGGGCGAAGGGCCTTGGCCAGGAGGCGCCAGCTTTTGACGTGCACCGTGATTTCCCCCGTGCGGGTGCGGAAGGGCGACCCCTCGACCCCGACGATGTCGCCGGAATCCACGGTTTTTTGGAAGGCCAGAAAGGCCTCGGGGAGTTCGTCTTTCTTGAAATAAATTTGGATTTTACCGGACAAATCCTGCAGGTGGGCGAAGATGGTTTTCCCCATGTCCCGGCAGGTGACCACCCGTCCGGAAACGGCCACGGTTTCCTCGGCGTGGCCGCTGGCGGGCAGGTCCTTGTGGCGCTCCAACAAAGCGGCGGCGGCCGACAGGCCGTCGAAGCGGGTGGGGTAGGGGTTCACGCCGTCGGCCCGGAGCGCGGCCACCTTGGCCCGGCGTTGGGCCATCAATTCGTCGAGCGAGCTCGTGCGGGGGGTTGTTTCGGCCACGAAAAGGTTAACGGCGCCCGTGCTGGGCGAGGATTTGCAGGACGCGCTGCCGGAGGACTTTCACGTCGAAAGGTTTGGCGAAGAAGTCCGCCACGTTGGTGAATTGCCGGAAGGTGTCTTCCAGGGCGTTT
The DNA here is from genome assembly GCA_035332125.1 of Elusimicrobiota bacterium. Taxonomy (GTDB): domain Bacteria; phylum Elusimicrobiota; class Elusimicrobia; order FEN-1173; family FEN-1173; genus JADKIY01. Next base: position 1,205 of record DAOQNO010000302.1, read on the forward strand.
TTGCCCGTCATGACGATCACGGGGATGTCCCGGGTGGCGGTGTCGGCGCTCAAGTGGGACACCATCGTGTAACCGTCCATCTCGGGCATGGAAACGTCCATGAGGATCAGGTCGGGGGTCCGCTCGCCCAGGGTGGCCAGAGCCTCGGCGCCGTTTTTGGCGGTGTGGAGGGTGTGCCCGTCCTTTTGAAGGACGGCGATCAACAGGTCCGAAGTGGTGTTCTCGTCATCGACAATCAACAGGTAGGCCATGGGGCTAGTGTATCACGCCCCGGCGGGACCTGTCAAAAGAGTTCGAAGAACGGTCAGTTGGACTTTTTGTTCTGAGGCAGACGGTCGAAAAGCTTGTTGATCAATTCGGCCAGGCTGTGAAGCTCGTCCCCGTCCCGGAGTTTGATGGGCCGGATGGGCCCCTCGGTGTCCAGGGCTTCCCGAATGGATTTCTCCAACCGGTAAAGGGGCCCGGCGATTTTGTGGGAAATGAAGATGGACAGGATCGGAATGACCACCATGTAGATCAAACCGCTGGACAGCATCCACAACTGAAGGGAATGCATGGTTTCGATCATGCCCGGGGTGGCGTTTTCGGGTTCAATGGTCCGAATAACCAGGAAGGTGTGGGCCTGCATGAGGACGACCATCAAGGCCAAGACCGCGCTGATGATGATGGCGTACTTGATTTGGAGGCGCTTGTTGACCAAATAATTGCGCCGCATGGCCTTGTAGTTCGGCTGTGGGTTCTCCATCGAATCCTCCTCAATGTGGGCACCGACAAAAGCCCCGCCCTCTCCCCCGGAGGGGAAGACGGCGTCTCCGCAATTATAGGGCGCGTTGGCCCCCTTTGCAAGGGGACGCCGCCCCGCCGCTCAATCCGATCCGGACCCCTTCCGCGGGGGCGCCCCGGAAAGCTTCCATTCCAAATAAGCGTGGATAAAGGGATTCAAATCGCCGTCCATGACGGATTGGATTTGACTGGTTTCGTAACCGCTTCGGAGATCTTTGACCATTTGATAGGGCATGAACACGTAACTGCGTATCTGATTGCCCCAGGCGATGTCGCCCTTGTCGTCGTGGTGTTTTTCGGTCGCGGCCCGCTGTTTTTCCATCTCCAAATCGTAGAGCCGGGCCTTGAGAAGTTTCAAGCACATGGCGCGGTTTTTGTGTTGGCTCCGTTCCACCTGGGAAGAAACGATGAT
>DAOQNO010000303.1:0-2399 GCA_035332125.1 Elusimicrobiota bacterium
CTCCGTGGCCGCGGCCGCCCAGGAGTTGGGCGACAGCGAATTCGATTTTTTGCTTTTCTTCGACGAGAGTGAAACGCTGAAAGTGATCTATCGACGCAAAGACGGGACCTACGGCCTCTTGGAGCCGAATCTCTGAGCCGCCCGGCCCCGACCAAGGACGCGCCCCTTATGAAATTGATCGATATTCTATCGCCCCAGGCGATTTCGGTGGACCTCGCCGCGCGCACCAAGAAGGACGCGCTGGAGGAAATGTGCCGGTTGCTGGCCCAGGCCGGCAAGTTGCCCGATCCGGCGGCCATGCTTAAAACGCTGGTGGACCGGGAGGCTCTCGGGTCCACGGGCATCGGCCAGGGCGTGGCGATTCCCCACGGCAAAACGGCGGCGGTGTCCGAACAGGCGGCGGCCCTGGGCATTTCGAAGCGCGGGATCGATTTTGACGCCTTGGACGGCGAACCCGTGCACATCGTGTTCCTGCTGACCGCGCCCGTGGACGCCGCCGGCAACCATTTGAAAGCCTTGGCCAAGGTGTCGCGCCTGTTGAAAGACAAATTTTTCCGGCAGGCCCTCCGCGACGCGAAGGCCGCCGAGGAAATCCTTAAAATCATTCGGGAAGAAGACGAGTACTGAAACGGTGACGACCGGCGACTCCGCGGCCGCGGCGAAATCCGCGCCGCTGCACATCGAAGAATTCTGGAAAAACCAGGCCGACGCCCTCCGCCTGTCGTTGTTGGCCGGGCAGTCGGGGTTTCGGCGCGTCGTACGCGTGGCGGACATCAACCGGCCGGGCCTGACCCTGGCGGGGTTTTTTGAATACTACCGCGGGGAGCGGATCCAGGTGTTCGGCATGGGCGAATCGGCCTTCCTGTCCACCTTGTCCAGCGCCCAGCGAATGGAAATTTTCGACCGCATTTTGTCCGTCCCCGAACTGCCCTGTCTGATCATCACCCACGGCCGCGAACCCGTTCCCGAAATGCTGGAGCAGTGCGACCGTTACGGCGTTCCCCTATTTCAATCCCAATGGGAAACCGCCCGCTTTATCGGCGAGACGACGGCCTATTTGGAGGAGCGCCTGGCCCCCTGCACCTCCGTGCACGGGACCCTGGTGAACGTCTACGGCATGGGCGTATTGATATTGGGTCACTCGGGCATCGGCAAATCCGAGTGCGCCCTGGAACTCCTGAAGCGCTCTCATATGCTGGTCGCCGACGACCGCGTGGAAATCCGCCACAAGCCCGGCGGCATTTTGGTGGGGTCGGGCCACCAGCTGGTCCAGCACCACATGGAGGTGCGCGGGCTCGGCATCATCGACGTATGGAAGATTTTCGGGGTGGGGGCGGTGCTTCAACGCTCCCTGATCGAGTTGGTCGTCTATTTGGAAATGTGGGACCAGAAAAAGGAATACGATCGCATGGGCCTGGAGGAGAAAAACACCACTCTCCTGGGCGTCCACGTGCCGGAAATCCGCGTGCCCGTGCATCCGGGGCGGAACCTGGGATCCTTGATTGAAGTCGCGGCGCTCAATCAGCGCCTCAAGCAGCAGGGCATCCATTCCGCCCGGGAGTTGAACGAGAGGTTGATCCAGCGCATGTCCGGCCACTCCGGCCGGGCCTGACGGGAACCTCCGTGGCCCGTGCCGCCGGCGGTCGGTCCACCGCCCGGGGAATGGATTGCGTGGTCGTCACCGGACTCTCCGGGGCGGGAAAAACCTCCGCCCTCCGAGCCCTGGAGGACATGGGTTATTTCTGCGTCGACAACCTCCCCCTGCCGCTCCTGCCCTCCCTGCTTCGCCTCTACCGAACCTGGGGCCATCGCCTGACCCGCATCGCCGTGGGCGTCGACGTCCGGACGGGCCTCCCCGCGCGGGTTTTCCGCCGATCCCTGGCGGACCTTCGCAAGGAAGGCATCGTGCCCCGGGTGGTCTTCATGGACGCGGACAACACGACCCTCTTCCGCCGTTTTTCGGAAACGCGCCGTCGGCACCCCCTGGGCGGCACCGTGTCCAACGGGATCCGCCGGGAACGCCGTATTCTCCACGACGTCATGGCCGAGGCCGACAAGATCATCGACTCCTCTCATTTGACGCCGGGGGAAGTCAAGGAAATGGTGCTGAAGACGCTCAACATCCGGCACCCCCGGGGGATGGCGGTGGTCGTGACCTCCTTCGGCTACAAACACGGGGTTCCCCTGGACGCGGACGTTGTCTGGGACGTCCGATTTTTGCCGAACCCCAATTACGTGCCGCGTCTGCGTCCGCTCACCGGGGAAAGTCCGGCCGTTTCAAAATTCGTCCTGGAAAATCCGATGACGAAGAAATTTCTCGGCCTGTTGGACCCGCTCCAGGAATTCCTGTTGGACCGCTTCGCCCAGGAGGGGAAAAGTTACGTGACGCTCGCCGTGGG
>DAOQNO010000304.1:0-2391 GCA_035332125.1 Elusimicrobiota bacterium
CAACACGCCGTGAACGTTCGAATGGATGACGTCGTCCGTGACGAAAAAGAGCCCCCGGGGCCCCGCCCGGGGGACGATGGCCCGGGCCAGGAACGATTCGTCGTGGGCCAAATAAGACCGGGGGATCTCCAACCCGGCGTTTTGGAAGTAGGCGTCGACGGTAAACCCGGGCTCGTCCAGCACATCGGCGTAGGTGTCGGGACGGGTGACGTCGGCGTTCACCAGGACCAACCGTCGCGGTCGGTCGACCGCCTCGGTCGGGTGGCGCCAGGGGAACGTCAATACGGGTCGGCCGCCGGCCGTTTCCCCCACGCGGACGGTGTCGGCCTGGACGCCCAGGCCCTCCAGTTCGTAGACCAGGGCCAGAAGAACCCGGTCCTGGGTTTCCAGCCAATCCGCCCGGGAAAATCCGAATTTTTCCTTCGCCCGGCGGTATTCCTCCAAGGTTTCCCGTTCCTCGGCGTCCAGACCCGCGGCGAATTTCCGCCGAAGGACGTCGGCCGTGAGCCACCGGGGATACCAGGAGATGAAGTACGCGTTGGTCGGGTTCAGAGCGGGAAAGGCGTTGGACACGTCCGCCCCGGCACCGCCGTAAACGGCCGTAAAGTCCTCGCGGTTGTGGGGGTTGACCACGCGGTGGATGGCCAGGGCGTATTCCACGTAGGGCGGAGCGAGAACGGGGGTCGAGAACGGCCGGGCGGAGCCGCCGACGACGGACATCGTGGGTCCCCGACCAAACACCAGGGCGGCGCCGTTCCAAAAGGCGTGTAGGAGGGTGTTCCATTCTTCGCCCGGGGCGGCGACGTAGGCGGCGGTGAAGAGCAGGGCCGGGAGGACGCGCGACAGGGTGTCGGGCCAGGATTCCTTATTGAAGGCGCGGTGGGCCAAAACGAAAACCGGAACGGCGATGAACCATTGAAAGAGCGGCAACCAGGACGCGTCGGCCCATCCGACCATCGACAGGGCGGCGCCGATCAGCGGGGAATCGAAAACGGCCCGACGGAATATCCACTCCTCCACCCAGGGGACAAAAAACACCGTGAGGAAAGCGTAGGCCCCCTGCCCCCAGAACCCCCGCTCGGCCAGACCGACCAGGGCGTCGTTGATCAAGGAGTGGGGGCGGCCCCCGTCCCGACGGATTTTTTCCAGGTAGGCCGCGTTCGACTTGGCGTCGTCCGACCCGACGAACCCCCGGACCCGTTGGGTCAACTTTTCAATGTATTGACGGAAGGACTCCCCGCGGAGAACGGCCGGCAAAGCCGCCCCGGCCACCCGGCCCTTTCCCTCGCCGAACAGCAAAACACGTTGGAAATCCCCCAGCGGGCCGTTGGTGTAACGGTCCACCCGAAGGGCGTCCAAAACCAGGGCTCGGGCTTCGGCCGTGGTTTCGACCTCCCGGCCGAAACGGAGAACGGCGACTCGATCGCGCAATCGCTCCAGCGTCTCCCGGGACCAACGGAGGAAAACCCCCCAGGGGCTCCCCCCCCCGACCCACAACCGCACGCCCGGTTCCCGCCCGTCCCCCCGCTGAACCCACAAGACGGAGCCCTCCCGGCCGACCCGGTAACCGTAGCGTCCGTTGAGTCGCTGACGAAATACGCTGTACACTTCCTCCCGCAAAACGGCGTCGTCCGCCGGCGACCGGGATTCAACCGACACCAGGAGGTCGGCCAGAGGGCCCGTGCCTCCGAGGATTTCGGAACCCTCCGATAAAAGAGAGGCGCGAACGCGTCCGGCGGGGCCCTCCCCCCGGGCTTCGGCCACCGCGTTTTCAACAAACCGGATCAGGTCGGCGTTGGCGGGGACGCCCAGGGGCGGGCGCCGGCCATACACCGGGTCGACCACAATTTCCTCCGCCCGGCGGTCCAAGACGCCCGAGAGCCCACGGACGGATTCCAGACGCACGCCGGGGAACATGTCCACGGCCTCCCCGCCTCGACGGTGGGAGCGCCCCAACGCGTCGGAGAGGTCCCAAAGGACGCGGACCGGGGCCAAGGCCGGTCTCGGGGCCCGACGCAAGACGAACACCGCCACGGGACCCAGGCGGCGGTGGGTCCGGAGCCGAACCTCGTACACGGTGCCGGTCGGGCCCATCAGTCGGACGTGAACCGTGCCGCCGTCGAAAGGATCGGTGATATACAGTTTGTTGTTGACGCCCACGACCACTTCCCGGTCGGCGACGGGAAGCCGGTTGAAGGTCTCGAACAACCGCCGGACGTCGGCCTCGCCGACGGATTCTCCCCCGGTCAAGACGGTCGCGCGCCGAAGGGCCAACACCCAGTTTCTCTCCAGGGCGGCCCGGGCGTCGGCGGCGGTCGGGAATTTCCCCTCCCCCACCCGGGACATCCGCGGCCGACCCGATCTTTGTGGTTGAGGGAGCAAGCGACACGG
>DAOQNO010000305.1:0-2384 GCA_035332125.1 Elusimicrobiota bacterium
CGCCCGGCCGGCATGGGCCCGGGCGGTGGAAGGCTCGACCCGGTTGTCGAGAAATCCCGCGGCCCCCGATAAAATTCGGTTTCGCAGGGACACGTAATCGGACACCGTCGGGGTCCGGGGGGATTGAAGGGTGACGGCCGACCACCCCCGGGCGGGGCCGATCAAATCCGCCAAAGAAGCGGCGTTCTCGAAACCGTCCGCAAACGATCGAAGAACGGGGTATTCCTTTCCGTCCTCCGACCGGGCGAACACCCGCCCGTCCCGGGTCCGGTAGCAACGTTCAACGTGGGCGGGGTCGTAGAGGATTTTAAAGAGGGTCTCACGCCCGTCGACCCGCTCGTAGGCCTTTCCGTCCCGGAAAACGAAGGTTCGCCCCTCGACGACCTTTCGAACTTCCGGCGCTTCGGCCCCAACGGGGGCGCCCGAAAGAACGATCCCCGCGAGAAGCCCTCCCACCCAACGGCCGGTCATTTCTGAATCACAAGAGGAAAGGGCCGCCCGCCGTCCGGCAGGACGTAATAGACCCCGCTCGGCACGGGCTCGCCGTTTTCCCCGACGCCGTCCCAACGGGCCTCGCCGCTTTCGTCCACGGGAAGCGTCCGGATGGTTCGGCCGGAGACGGTCACAAGGCGGACCGATTTGTGCGGGGGCAGGTGGAGGAGCCGGGCCTCGCCGTCGCCGGGACGAAAGGGGGAAGGGAATGCCAGCGGCGCGGAGGTCCCGTTCTCCGCCGTCGTCCGGAAGGTCCCGGTGGAGAGACTTTCCCGGCCGCCGGCGTCCCGGGAAGCGATCGTAAATTCGTAGACCGTTTCCGGGGACAGATCGTTGAACACCGCCGCGTGGGTCAAGGCCAAATCGGGCAGCGCGACGCGGCCGTTCGGCGACGCCCCGGCGGGACCGACGTCCAACCAGGCGGAGGAAAGCTCGTCGGTGGCCCAGGCGAAGGAGGCCCGGCGGGGTTCGGGGCGGACCCGCACGTCCGAGAGAACCGGCGGCCGGGTGTCCGCCGCCACCTCGAACACCAAATCGTCGTGGTCCGTGTAATCGCCTCCGGCGCACACGTCCGGGGGGATTTGGTAAGTCATGACGGCCCGAAGGACCCCCCGGGGCGCGTCGGGAAGCGTCATGGCCGTTCGAAGGGTCTGCCCCCCGGCCGCCGTGGGGACGAAGGACACCAGGGGGGTCCAGGCCGGGGCCGCCGGCGAAGTGGCGTAATACAGGGCCACCCGGTCGGCGTCGAACCCGGCATACGACCAATAGGTGACGTCGACGGTCGCCACCCCCCCCGCCGTCAACGGCCCGCCGGCGGCGCTCCGGATCCGCAGGCGATCGATGGATTCGTCCAGATGATAGGATCCCTCGTTGCCGTCGGCGCAGGGCGCGGAGACGAGGGTGTTGGGAGCGTGGGGTTCGACGCCGCCCAGGAGTCCCCCCCGGCCCGCCAATAAGTTAACCGAATCGCATTCCACCCCCACGCCGCAGGCGGGCGCCCCCCACCCCGGATCGTAAACGGCGGGGATTTCCGGAACCGGGGCGGCGGACGTCGTCGCGGTCACCGTCACGGTCGCCTCGGCGAATTGATCGAACACGTCCCAGGCGCGCACGGTCCATTGGTGGGCCCCGGACCACCCGGTGGCGTCGGCCGCGAAGGACCAGGCCCCGTGGTCGACCTGGGCGATTCCCCGGAACGCCCCGTCCGCCAACACCTCCACCCGGCCCAACCCCACCGGGGAGGACACCGTTCCCCGCAGCCCCTGGGGGCCGGCCACCGTCAACCCGTCGGAAGGATACAGGATGGCGACGGCCGGGGGATCGTGGACGGCGGCCAAATCCCGTAGGGCGACGGCCCGGGCGGCGTTGACCCGTCCGGCGCCCGTGGCCGCGTCGAATCCGGGGGTGTTGACGTCGTCGGTGGCCAAGCGGAGGGCCGCGGTTAGTTGGGCGGGGGTGTAAAACGGGTGAAGCGCCGCGATCAAGGCGGCCACCCCCGCCACGTGGGGCGCGGCCATGCTGGTCCCGCTTTTGGTCCCGTACATCCCTCCGGGCAGGGTGGACCGAATGTCCACGCCCGGAGCGGCCAGGTCCACTTGGGGGCCAAAACTCGAGAAATCGGCCTTGGCGTCGGCCTCATCGGTGGCGGCCACGGCGACCACCCCGTCCAAGGCCGCCGGGTAGGCCACCGGGCCGTTGCTGTTGCCGGCCGCCGCCACCAACAGGCCGCCGCTCGCCCGCACGTAGTTCGCGGCGGCTTCGATCAACGCGCTTTTGGCGGGAGCCCCCCAGCTGGCGTTGATGATTCGGGCGCCGTTGTCCACGGCGTACACCAGCGCGGCGGCCAAATCGGAGGCGTATCCGCCGCCCCCGGCGTCCAACCCCTTGACGGG
>DAOQNO010000306.1:0-2382 GCA_035332125.1 Elusimicrobiota bacterium
ACCAGGAGATCGCGAACCGCGCGTCCCCGGCTGTCAAAGATTCGGATGGTTTTCACGACGGCCGGCGACCCGGCGTTGTAAAAAAGGCGCACCGCCCGATGGCCGACCTCCGGATCAAAAGGCGAAAAGGAACGCGTCGCGGGATCGATTTGAAGAGGATGGGAATCGGGAGGAGGCGGAGGCACGTTGCTTTGGCCGGGCGTCGGGCGCTGAAAGATTTCGAAATCCTCCGGCCGGTCGGCGTCCGCGCCGTCCCGACGACGACCGATCGAATAGTCGTTTCCCAAATCGGACAGGGTCACGGCCGCGCTGGCCGTCCAGATTCCCGCGGCCAGGGCCTGGGTTTGATCCGCGACTCCGTTGTAGTCCCCGTCCGTCACCCAAGCCACAAAATCCACCAGGGCGGCGCTGGCAAGTCCCGGACCGTTAAAGAGGGCCAATTCGTCTTCAGTGGCCGCCAGATTGACCGTCGTCGCCGTCCCGCTGTAAACCGCGCCCGCGCCATCGGAAAAATCGAAATCCGACGGGCCGGCGGCGTCCACAAAGACGATCAGAAAGGCGCCGGAAGGAAGGGGGGTTGGAAAAACAAGGTGGATTTCGTTGCCGGAGGCGGCGTCCATGTCGGACAGAACCCAGCCATCCAAGAGGACGGCGGAAGTGTCGGGGTTAAAGAGTTCGACCCAATCGGGACCGGCGGATTGATCGAAGGCGATTTCGTTGATTCGCACCGCGCCCCGGGCCCGCGCCGCCAGGATCAGCAGAACGAGGAGGACCGCCCGGCGCACGTTCTATCGGTCGCGCCAACGGTCGTAGGCCAGAAGGCCGATGACCGTTTTGGAGTCCTTGATCTTTCCCGCGCGAATCCGCCGCAACACCTCGGACAACTTTAGGCGGATGGGCTCGATGATTTCGTCTTCGTCCGGAGAAAACCGCCCGGGTTTCAGGTCCCGGGCGACGTACAAATGGATCACTTCGTTGGCGAAGGCCGGCGTGGGCCAATAGGCGAGGATTTTCTTGACGCGCCCGGCCCGAACGCCGGTTTCCTCCTCCAACTCCCGGTTCACGCAGGCCGCGGGTTTTTCCCCCGGATCGATCTTTCCGGCGGGCAGTTCCAAGGTGGTTTCTTTGACGGGGTAGCGGTATTGCCGGACCAGAAGGATTTCGGGGTCGGGGCCCGGTTTGGACACCGCGACCACGGCCACGGCGCCGGGGTGGCCCAGGTATTCCCGGGTGGCGGTGCCGCCGGAGGACAAACGCACCGTGTCCACCCAAAAATCCACCGCGCGGCCCTTGTGCACCCGCCGGCGGCGCAGGGGTTTTTCGACGAAGCGGGTCACTGGTGTTCGCTCACCTGGACGTGCTTGCGCATGGGAAGGGCCAGGGACAGCGTCTCCAAAAAGCCGGCGGCCAGGGCGCCCAGGTAGTAGATCCACCACTGGTTCGGGATGTGCGCCATGAGGAAAATCAGGCCGACCAACAGCATGGTCAGGGAAAAGGCGTAGGTGGCCGCTCCCAGGAGGTAAAGCTTCGTGGGCATGTTGTCGTAGAGGACCCGCTTTTCCACGGGGTAGTTTTTGGCGTGCCAGAGAACCAGGGACCCCGCCAGGAAAACCAGGCACACGGGGTCGATGATGCGGACCGCGAAAAGAATCCGCATGTAGGCCCGGCGGTTTAAATCGGGGTTCTTGAACCACAGGCCGTCGTGGGCCGTCCACGCCCCCACTTTAAAAATGGGTTCGGAACCCCCGATGACGAAGGAATTGGTGACGACGAACACGATGGCCAGAACGACCCCCAGGGTCAGCACGGCGATGATCAGCCGCCGGGGAATGTTTTCCGTGCCAAAAACCAGACTCGCCATGGCCAGGAAAACCGCGGGCCCGAAAACCGCGATCATGAGGAATTCCCGAATGTTGTTGACGATCAGGGGCCAGGGATGGGGAAAGAGGATCTGGATGGGCCGGGAAGCCAGATAAACGCCCAGGAAGAGAAAACCCCAGTAGGCGCCCCGGTAGGTCAGTTCCCCGGTGATGAGGGTGCGAAGGGGGGCGATGTGGTGCACGTATTTGGCCATGGCGAAGAAAATGAGCCCCGCCAGGAGCGGCATGACGACGTTGGAAAAAATGGGCAGAAGCTGGCGGAAGTCGTCGAGCAAGGGATCAGCCTTTCGACTTCGCGGGAAGGTATTTCCCGATCAAAAGGTCCAGGTTCTTTCGGGTGGCCGGCTTCATGGCGGCGGGGTTCGTGAACACCGCGTGCCGAAGGGCCGACGCGCAGGCGCAGGTCCGGTCGGCCCCCAGGCGGGGAAGGACCCGGCGGACGAGCTTCTTAACGTTGTCGACGTTGGCGTGGAGGGTGGCGATGACTTTCTCCACGGAGACC
>DAOQNO010000307.1:0-2371 GCA_035332125.1 Elusimicrobiota bacterium
CCTGTCCGCCTCTTCCGGGGCGGGTCCCAACGCCCTGTTGTTCCGGCTGACCCGCCTTGGGGGAAGACGCCGGGCCGAGTCCCTGGGGGCCCGAGGTCTGGCGGCGCTGGACCGTCGGGCCGCGCGGTTCGGGGTCTGGGGGTTGACGGTTGAAATCCCGGCGCTGCTCCTGGGGTCGGTGGCGTTGGGCCCGTTGGGGGCCCTGGCGGGGCTGGCGGTCTTCACGTTCCTGCATCTCTTTTTGGAGACCCTGGAACTTCATCGGGCCCGGGGGGATTTGAGTTCGACCCGGGTGTCCCTGGCGGTGACCTTCTCCCGCGTTGTCGCCCAAAATCTTCGTCCGCAATTTTTCTGGTTTGTCCTCGCCTATCTGCCCCTGGCCCATTTTGGTCCGGTTCCCGCCGCCTTCGCCTGGGCGGTTCTCGCCCACCTCTCCTACGATTTGGAACGGATGTTCCCGGCCCAATTCCGGGCCCTGGCCCTGGAGCTTCAATCGCTCCACGGCGTGTCCGCCGCCTGGATGGTCCCGCCCACCCCGGGGGAACCCACCAACGCCCTGGCCCGGACCCTGGCCACCTGGCAGAGGATCATCGATTGGCAGATTCGTGAAAAAAATCTGATCCGGTTCCACCGCCAACCCGTGATGGAAGGCGCGCGGGAGGCCGTCCTCCGCCTGCAACCGCGCCAATACCGCCTCGCGGCCCGGGCCGCTCTTCGTTTCACCGACGCCGAGGGCGCCGAGCATTTCGTCCGGGTGAAGAACGGGGTGGAGGAAGGCGGCGTCGAGGTAACGGTGGTCGGCGACGCCGACGTCATCGCCCGCCTTCCGGGGACGGGGGAGCTGGACGCCAACCGCGATCCCCTCTTGCCCCTGCTGCGGTCCGTGCTGGCCATCAATTTGCGTTTTCACAACCCGGCCGAACCCTTCCGCCGCCTTTTCGGCCTGGACGGCACCGGGCGGGAAACGCTGTGGGGGCTGCCCGCGCCCATCGAGGACACCCCGGTGTTCCACACCGCGGAGCCCGCCGAGGTGGACGCGTTGATGTCCGCACCGACGGTTGTTCTGAAGGAAAAAGGCACGCCGGCCACGGAGATTTTGAGCGAAATGATCCATCGGCTGGTCGTGGACGAGAAAAAAGTCGTCCTCCTCGTGGGGGAGAAGGACCTTCGGGATCTGCGCGAACTCCTGGGAGCGGCCAGCAAGAAAAACGTTCCTTTCCTTTGCGTGGGCACGCCCCCGGCCGATTTGTCGGTGGAGGAGCGCCGCCGGTGGTTGACGCACCTGGTGACCGACGGTGCCGAGGGCGTGACGGGGCCCATCGACTTGAGCCGGGGCTTGCTGGTGGCGTCGGGCCTGATCAATATCGGGCTGGACCTTCCCTTCCGCCGGGTCTTTTTCCCCAAAGACCGGCCCGATCCCCGGATGTTTGACGCGATCGTCTACGTGGGCCTGGATCGTTACCCCGCCGTCTACGCCCAGGTGCCGATCCGCTACGCCAAGGACCACGCCCGGCTGATCTTTTCGGGCGCGGAGACCGACCGTCCGGCCCGGGTGTTCCGCCCGAAAAACCGGGAAGCCCTTTTGGCCTCGGGTTTTAACGAGCGGGACATCAACGATTACGAAGGCAACGCCTTGGATTGGGTGCTGCGGAATTCCTCGGCCCTGGTGGCCCGGATCGTGCCCAAATACGCGGACCTCTTCGCCCCGCTGGAAGAGGTGGCCGCCGACCGCGATCAATGGAGGCCCGACGCCGAAACCGCGGAAGAACGGTGGGGCGTCGTTCAACAGTGGCTTCGGGTCGATGACCGGCGGTTGCGCGAGACCTTGGCCGTTCTGTCGGCGACGGATTTTAACGGGCCGCCGGAAGCCGTCGGACGGTCGTTGACCGATTTTTTTGCCCGCATCACCGACGGTTTCCGATTCAACGTGAAGGCGACGGAGGCGATGGACGCGGCGGCCGAGCGGCGGCCCGGTCCGGAATGGGATGCCCGGGCCGCTGAGTTGAAGGCCCATTTGGACGAAATGAGCGCCCGGACCGACGACCTGTTGGGCCTGTTGAACCAAAAGTTGGAGGCGCTCGAGGCCGACCGAGCCGGGGCGCTGTTTCGGGAGCGGATCGCTCCGATCCTTCCCCCGAAAATCCTGGAGCGGTTCGCCCGCGAGGCGTTGGTCCGCCTTCAAACGGGCCCCTGGAACCCCGACGAGTTCCAATCGTTCCGTCACGGGTTGGACGCCATCACGGCGGCCACGCCGGACCCGTCGGCCCCGGGGGTGACGGTCGAGTCCTTGGCGGTGTTGATCCGCCGCCTGGATGGTTTGCTCAACGGCGAAAACGGCTCCCGGGGGCTCAACGCCTATTTCGAGTCGCGC
>DAOQNO010000308.1:0-2351 GCA_035332125.1 Elusimicrobiota bacterium
ACAGTTCGCAAGAAAAAACGGTAGGGTGACGCGGTGTTGGCCAACACGCTCGTCATGTTATAGATGCCGGGGACAGTTCGCAAGAAAAAACGGTAGGGTGACGCGGTGTTGGCCAACACGCTCGCCAAGTTGTTCGTGACGGTGATCGCCGGGGCAATCCCGGTACCGAACACGTTTCGCACCGTTCCCAGGACAAATCCCTCCTCGGACGAGCTGGTGACGAAAACGGAGTAACGGCCCGGCACCTCCCACGCGGGATTCGTCGTGGCGTGGGGAATGTTGAGCGCCGCCCCGCCCACAATCACGACGCTGGATACTTCCACGAAACTGTCCGCTAATGCGGTCGTGGAACTGAAATACACAGACCACGTCCCCGTGGCGATGGAGGGCATAGTGAATCCGGGGTTTCGATACCAGCGATTGTCCGTTCCGTTCCAAAACCAGCCGCTGTCCGGAACAGTGACCGGGCCCGACAACCCGTCGTTGCAGCTCACGACCGCGCCGATCGCCGGGGTTCCTGTCACCGTCATCCGGACCGCCGAGGCGCTGTTGTGGGGCGGAAGGATAGCGCCGACTTCACCGTTTGTCATAATGTTGTCCAAGTTCCAGTCATGATCGTAGGCGCGTCCATAAAGGTCGGCGATCATTCCAAGGGTGGCGTGGTTGTATCCCGCCGTGCTGACCTCCCGGGTGAATTGCTCCCCCGCTTGAAAACCGGTCATTTGTTGCATGGGGACCGTTTCGTAAAGGCCGGGCCAGAGACCACCGAATCCCTTCCATCCAAAGGTGTCGTGAGCGATGCCCGTAACGATGTCGTACAGTTGAAATCCCCCCGCCCCTTCTCCGGCCCCGTCGGTGTTGATGGGAATGATGTTGTTGTCTTCGCCGTAGGGCCCGGCGGTATGAAAATAAGGGAACACGGTGTTGGACCCCGCCGCCACGGCCCAAATCGCGTCGGCCTGGAGGGACACGCCGCCGACCGTCACCGGGGAGGTGTTGGCGAACAGGTAATAACCGCCCGGGGCGATGTTCGTCGACACGGGCGTTTTGTAGTCGTAATCGATGTCGATGACCCGCGGCAGAGCGTCCTGGGCGACGCGGCGCTGAAACTTCAGGCCGAAACGCCCCTTCATTTGCACGGTGCTGGTGGTGGGATTAAAAACCTCCACGTATTCCTGGTAAAACCCCGGAGCCGCGGCGGATTCCGAACTGGCGACCACTTGAGAAATCACCAGGTGGTCCCGGATCCAAGCGTACCCCTGCACCGTTTGAGTGGTCATCGGCGCCAGCGTGATGTTCTGGTTGACCGTCGCGTTGGCGGGAACAGTGACCGCGACGAGCTGGGGAAAATACCCGGGGGCTTCCACCAGAATGTTGTAGGACCCCGGGAACAGGTTGATCGTGTAGAGCCCCGTCCCGTCCGTGGTGTCCACCCACCCTGAATTTTCGGAGACCGACACCGCGGCGTTTGGAATGGCGATCGGCCCCGCGCGTTGGACAAAGCCTTTCAAAACGCTGTTTTGGACCGTGGCGTCCGGGTTCGTCACCAGCGTGCGGACGTGGAGTTCTTTGGGTTCGTTGCCGGTGGTCCACAGGGCCGTCACGGTGATCAACTTGAGCCCGGTATCGGACGACGTGGGGGCCAGCGTCACGATGTCCGTGCCCACTTCTTGCGCGACCTCCACAAAGGTCAAGCGGGTAAACGTGATGCCCCCCTCGACGATGGTTTCGGGGGGGAAATACCCCGTGCTGGGATCGTAAGGGATGGGGCTGGGGAAATCCGTGTTGTAGTCGGGAGCCGTCGTGACAAGAACCCGGTAATAGTTTTTCTGCTTCAGGATCTGGGTTTTTTCCTGGCAGAGGTTGGTGGCCAGGGTTTTGGCCTTTGACGATTGAACGGACCGGGCGATGCCGCCGAAGGCACCCAACAAACCCAGAGCCCCGACGGAAATGACCGCCACGGCGATCATCAATTCCGTGAGAGTGACTCCGATGGGAAGCTTCCGCCTGGTTTTTCTCATGGGTTTGGGCACCGCCCCAGTCTATGGCACGATTCCGTTATTGTCAACCGCGCCCTCGACGGGCGACGGGAAGGGATTCTGGATCAGGAGTTCGGGTCGGGCGGAGCGCGACGAAGTTTATCGCCCGAACGCTCTTGCGGCTTGTCCGGCATCGGCAACGGGGGCGGTTCTTCCATGTGAGCCGGCGGGGGCGCCGGCGGCGTGGTCGGTGAATTGTTGATAACAGCCCGGGCCGGCAGGACCGGGGCTTCTTTGAACATGCTCACGGGAACGGGGGCGCCGATTTTGATTTCCGTCTTCTTTTTGCACGCCGTCGCCCCCACCACCGCC
>DAOQNO010000309.1:0-2350 GCA_035332125.1 Elusimicrobiota bacterium
GGCGCCGCGCGCCTTCCCGTAAAAACGCCGGCAACGCCGGCCCTGGAGCGGGCCTTCGGTTGGTTGCCCGCCGTGGTCGCTCCCTTCGGGGACGTCCGCGACGTCTATTTGTCGCCCCGTCCCGGCGCGCCCACCATCATCCATCTGCAGGACGCCCACGAGATCGCCGAAGCCCAGCGCAATCTCGCGGGCCTGACCGCGGCGCTGAAAGCGTCCCACGGTCTCTCCCTCGTGGGGCTGGAAGGCGCCGTCGGGGCCTTCGCGCTCGATCCTTACCGACGGTACCCCAACCCCGACGTCACCCGCGCCCTGGCGGACACCTTCCTGGGGCTCGGTTATTTGACGGGGCCCGAAGCCGCCGCCGTGACCGGCGACCAACCGCCGCTTCTCTGGGGCGTGGAAGACCCGGGGCTCTACCGGGACAACATCGCGGCGTTTGAAAACTCGGAACGGACCCGGGCCCGGGTCCAGGCCCTGGCGGCCAAGTTGTCGGCCGCCGCCGACGAAGCCCGCAACCGTTTTTACTCTTCGGCGCTTCGGGCCCTGGACGACCATCGCCGGGCCTACCACGATCAAAAAGAGGGGTTGGCCGCCTACGCCGCCTATTTGTGGGGCCTTCGCCGGGGAGCCACGACCGAATTTGAAAACACCCGGCTCCTGCGGGAAGCCCTCCAATGGGAGGAGCGTCTCGACTTTGTTCAGGTGGAAAACGAACGTCGCGCCTTGGTGGAAGCCCTTTCCCGCCGATTGCCGGAAGAGGCCCTGTCGGGCCTCGTCCGGGAAAGTTTGGATTATCGGGCGGGCCGTCTTTCCTACGGGGACTACCACCGCTATCTTCGCCGGCTGTGCGCCGATCACGGCCTGGGCCTCGAGCGCTACCCCCAGCTGAGCGCCTACGTGTCGTACGTGCTGTTGGCCGAGCGGATCGACCGCGACGGCCTCCTTCAGGAATTGGACGCCCTGGAGCGATCGGCCGAAACGACGCTGGCCGTTTCCCCGGAAGAGAAAGCCCTCGTGTCCGTACGGCGGGGCCTGACCCTTCTCGACAAATTGGCCACCCACGGACTGACTCCGGCCGAATGGCAAGCCTACGCCGCGGAAAAACCCCGGCTCTTGGCCCTTCCCCAAACCCTTTCGACCCTCGTGGCGGGGCCCATTGCCGGGACCGACGCCCTGAATCCCCAAACACTCGATTCCTTCGAGCGATTTTGCTCCCGGGCCCTGGACCGGAACGGCGCGCTCATTAAAAATTTATTGGAAAAAATGCACGCCGAGGGAACCTCGACCGCGGTCCTGGTGGCGGGCGGTTTCCACACCGCGGGGCTCGCCCAGCTGTGCCGACAACAGGGAATTTCCTACGCCATCGTTTCCCCGCGGCTGACCAAGGTTCCGGCGGTTTCCCGTCCCCTGGACGTGTTCGCCCGGCAGCCCCTGCCTCTGGAAAAAATGCTCGCGGGAGAAATCATCCATTTGGCTTACCCCCGCTTGGGCCAGGCCGCGGGCCCGGGTCTTGACGCCCAGGGATCGGCGGCGGCCCGCCAGCAGACGGCTCAGATCCTCTGGGCCTCGCTCCAGGAATACCTTTTAAGCCTGGCCAGTCATTTCGCCCCCGAGGACCGAACCCGTTACGCCGAATTCGCCCGGCAATTCTCGACCCTCCGCGGTCTGAGCGCCGACGTGCTGAACGTCGGCGGGGGCGTCCGCGCCCTGGCCGTCCGGGCGACGGCGGCCGACGGGCAAACCAAGGAAATGGCCATTTTGTCGGCCCCCGATGGCGGGACGGACGCCTTCGCCCGCATCGCCGCGGCGCCCGCCTTTGAAGGACGATTGGAAATGCCGGGCGGTCCCATGACCCTCCGGGTGTACGCTTTAAGCGACGTCGCCACGCCGGGATTTTTGGGCCGGATCGTTTGGCTGGGCCAACGCACCCGGGGCCTTGCCGCCGGGAACGTTCGGCCCTGGGTGGACCGATTCAGCGTTCGGCTTCGTCGAATGTTCGCCCCGAAAACCGCCGTCGCGGACACCGAACTTTCCCTGGACGAAGCCCACGGTCGCGCCATCGCCGAGGTGTCCGCCCGGCTGGGGCTTCGCGCGGCCGAATTGGAACCCATCGCCCGGCACATGCGCCGGGTGCGGGAATTGGCCGATCGCCTGGCCAAGTCCCTGGAAATTTCCGAGGAGGACATCGCCCTTCTCCGCCTGGCCGCGAGCGCCCACGACATCGGCAAATTCCACGAAGACTGCGTCGAGCACGTTCTCACCCCCGATATTCTCGCCAAGGACTCCCCGGCTTTTCGCGCCCTGGCCGAGCACGAACGATTGGTTTTCGACGTGCTGGGGCGGCAAAAGC
>DAOQNO010000310.1:0-2343 GCA_035332125.1 Elusimicrobiota bacterium
CCCAAAGCGTGTCCGACAGCTGGACAGGCTTCACCTGGGAAATCGCGCCATCCTTTTATTGGCAAATAAAAAACACCCGCCTCGAAGCGGGTGTTTTCCGGGTGGGCCTTCCGAACTACCAGGGAAGCGAAACCCGGGGCTTTAATTCCCTGGATTGGGCCCCCTGGGGGTTTTTCGTCCGGGCGGGATTTTAAACCGTAGCGGCCGTTTCGGGCACTTCGAAAACGCTGGAGAAGCTGTAGCGGTAGGGCGCCTCGCTGAAGGCGTGGTCCCGGCAAGCCCGTTGGGGCCACTTCTTGGCGGCGATGGCGTCCTGAATGCCCCGCCGGTTGGAATGGATGTAGCCGGCCGTCGGCACCCACACCCCCCGGGCCCCGAGGGCCCTGGCCAACCGCCAGGCGAATTCCGTCACCCGGTCCAACACCAGCTCCGGGTTGGACTCCGACAACAATTCCTGGCTCGGGTTGATGCCCGGGAGCGTCACGTAGGTCCCGCCATCGTCCTGGACCACCAGGACATGGGCGCCGCCGGCGCACACGCCGTTGTCGCCCCAAATCACGGCCTGCCAAAAATGGGGCTTGTTCCACAATAGTTCGTCCCCCGCGACGCACACGCCTTCGCAATAGCCCACCGCGGCGTGGGCCCGCCGTTTGGTGACTTCCAGGGTCAATTTCCGCGCCCCCGCCGACCGCACGAATTCCAGGCACCCTGTCCGACCGTCGTTTCCGTGAAGGATTTGCCGCATGTTCCGCAGGGACTGGCCCGTCAACTCCTGGTGCACCCGGTCCACTTCGACCCCGGCGTTTAGGGGAGCGGTTTTGGTCGGTAGGCGGGAAAGGACCCCCTCCACCGCCTCCCGCCCCTCGGCCGTCAACAACGCCTCCGGCTGGGTCCATTCAAAATCTTGAAGTTGCCGTGCCAGCCGCTCCACCGCCTCCGGTCGGGTCAGTTTTTTCTCCCGGTAGGCGCCGAGGGTGGCCTCCACCCCTTTGATCAAGGCCTTACCCACGCCCACGGCGGGGGCCAGTTTGCCCCGCACCAAGCGTTCGTAGCGCGGACCGTCCGAGGCCTTGGCGGCCAAGAGCACTTCCTCCACGTAATCCCGCAGGCGGTTGGCCGCGAAATCCCGCAAAGCGATCAGGACGTCCGGCGAATTCAAGTCCGTCGCTCGGGCGCTCCCCCCCGCCCGTCGGGCGAGAACGGGCAAAAATTCCTTTTGGTGTTCCGGGCGGCCCAGGAGTCCCTGGGTCCAGGCGCCGAGCAACTCCCACCCCTCCGCCTCGGGGGACGGGCGGGGCGACGCTTCCTCGGGAGCCGGGACGAAGGGTTTCCAGACCTCCAAGTCCACCGCCGCGCCGGGCAAAAAGCGCCATTCCCCCCCGGACACCGTGAATTCAAAGGGCGCGAAACCGGATTTTTCCAGAGGCGCCAAATCCCCCGGCCGATCAGGGAACCGTTCGTAGAGGTCGAGGTAATCCCGCGTCGTGGCCGACGTTGCGGGAGGAAACAAATATTGGAGCGCCACGCCCAAGAGGGGGCTTTTTTCCTGCTCCCCGGCCAAATGTCCCCGGCGAAGGCCGTCCGCCAAACCGGTGATTTCCCGGGCCAAGGCGTCGACGCGCCGCTTCTTTTCGCTCCGGGGAATGTCCTTTTCGTTGACGATGGCCCGGTACCGAACATAGACCGACACATTGTGGAAACCGATGTCGTTGAAATAGTCGAGCAGGGTTTTCCGGTCCTCCGCCAGAGAGACGATTTCTCCCCGATGGAGACCCGGGGCCAGCAAATTTTTGACGGCGTCGGCGGCCCGCACGCCCCGTTGCGCCGCGATTTCCATAAATGCCGCCCGCTTTTCCTTGGTGTCCAAATCCCGGTCCGCCAGGACGGTGATCCAGCGCAAAAGAAGCCCCGCGTGGGCTCCTTGGCGCGCCAGGATCGGCGCGATCGTCTCGGGCCAAAGCGCCGCGTTCCGTTCGGCGGGCCCCAGCACGTCGGTCAAACCATTCACCAACGCCGTCCGTTCCTGGGCGGGCAGAATGGCCTTTCGCAGGACGGACAATCGATCCTGAACATCGGACAACGACTTGGCCTGACCCGCGAAGGACAGCACGACCGACAGGGTCGGTTCGTCGTCCCCCAGGACGACCGTTTCGGCCGCCAAGGCGTCCAAACCCTTCAAAAGATCGTCGGGGGTCGGGAGCGCCCCGGCCAAAACGCCGGCGGCCTTCTCCAACAACCAATCAACCCGCTGGGTCCAGGTCTTGGCCCGCCGGCTCAATTCCGTTAAAAACATTTCCGCGTCCCGGGGCCGCCCCTCGGCCACGCGGGTCGCCGCCGCCAGGC
>DAOQNO010000311.1:0-2335 GCA_035332125.1 Elusimicrobiota bacterium
AGCGGGGTCGCCTCATCGCGGATGCGCTGTCCCTGGCCTATCCCCGCGACGGCGACGTCTACTATTCCGTGCGAAAATTTCCCGCTTACGGGCGGTTGGCCAAGCGGTCCCCCGACGATCTTTTGTCCGGCGCCCGGGTCGAGGTGGACGTCCGCAAGGACGATCCCCTGGATTTCGCCCTGTGGAAAGCGGCCAAACCGGGGGAACCCGCCTGGCCGTCTCCCTGGGGACCCGGACGCCCCGGTTGGCACATCGAATGTTCCGTCATGAGCCTCGCGAATCTAAAGACCGACACCGTCGATATCCACGGGGGCGGGCAGGATTTGATTTTCCCCCACCACGAAAACGAGATCGCCCAGTCCGAGGGAGCCACGGGCAAGCCGTTCGCCCGGTATTGGATCCACAACGGGTTCGTGACCGTCAACAAGGAGAAAATGTCCAAATCCCTGGGAAATTTTTTCACCCTGACGGACATCTTTAAATTGCACGCGCCCCGGGTCGTCCGGTTTTTCCTGCTGAGCCACCACTACCGGGGCCCCCTGGAATTTTCCGACGATTTGCTCAAGCAGGCCGCGGATCGACTGGCCGAAATTGACGAGGATTTTCGTCGGTTGGAGGCGGGACTTAAAACCCCGCTGGCCGACAAACCAAGGAACGCGAAGGCGTTGGAGAAAATCCTGACCGAATTTCCCGATCGCTTGGACGAAGCCCTGGCGGACAATTTCAATTCGCCCCGGGCCCTGGCCGTGGTGCACGCTCTGCTGGGCGAGTTGAAAACGCGGCTGGAGACCCCCAAAGGGCTTTCCACCGATGCCCTTCGCCGGGGCGTCGCCTTGCTGCGGGAAGCGTTCGAAGGGGTGTTGGGCATCGAGGGGGCGGCGGCGTCGGAAGGGGCCGACGGGGACATCCAATCCCTGGTGGATCAGCGGACCGCCGCCCGCAAAGGGAAAAATTGGGCGGAAGCCGATCGTTTGCGCGCCGAACTCGCGCGCCGGGGCGTCGTCGTCGAAGACACGCCCCAGGGGCCTCGTTGGTGGAAAACGAACTGACGTCGGATTTGGTTTGGGGGCGGCACCCCGTGGCCGCCGCGCTCACGGCCGGCCGGGTGAACAAGCTGTGGATCCTTCGCGGCGCTTCGGGCTTGGAAGACGTGTTGAACGCCGCCCGGGCCTCCCGTGTCGTTTTTCAGTGGGTGGACCGGCAACGTCTGGACGGCCTGACCGGCGGGGCCGTGCACCAGGGCGTGGCCGCGCGGGTCTCCGCCCACGAATACCAAACCCTGGACGATTTGCTTTCGGCGGGAAGACCGTCGCCCCTGCTGTTGCTCGACGGCGTGACCGATCCCCACAACCTGGGCGCGATCCTTCGAAACGCGGCGTTCTTCGGCGCCCGGGGCGTCGTGATTCCCCGTTGGCGGTCGGCCGGCATGACCGGCGCCGTGGACAAGGCGTCGGCGGGCGCCGCCGGCTTGGTGCCCCTCGTTCAAGTGGCCAACATCGGTCAAACCATTCTGGAGCTCAAGAAAAAGGATTACTGGGTCTACGGCGCCGACGCCGCCGGGCGCTCCTGCGCCGCCTTCGATTTCGCCCAGCCGGTCGCCTTGGTCATCGGGGCGGAGGGAACGGGGTTGCACCGGTTGGTCCGCGAGCGTTGCGACGATCTGATCGCGGTGCCGGGGGAAGCCAAAGTTCCTTCCTTAAACGCTTCCTGCGCCTCGGCGGCTCTCCTGTACGAGCTTTATCGGCGGCGCGGGCCGGACCCCCGTTCCGGCGTCGGGGGCCCTCTCCCCGGGTCGGGGTCCGGGAACGGGGGGAACCCCCGGTGACCGTGCCTCCGGCGCCCTCGGCCCCGCGCCGACGCGGGGTCTTTTTTTTGGCCGCGGTCGCGTTGACCGCGGTGCAAGCGGCCGCGCTCTGGTCGTGGCTGCGATGGGACGTTCGTCCGCCCGGGGAATCCGCCGCGGCTTTGTTGCTGGAAGCCCGCCGGGTCGAAACGGACCTTCGGGCCGGTCGCCTGTTGGACTGGCTCGAGGCTCGTCCCGGCGGCGGAACGTCCCTGCAACCGCCCCTGGTTCCCGCTCTGCTGTCCGTCGGATTGTCCCTGGGGCGATCCCTGGGAACGGATCCCGCCGACGCGGCCGTGTGGGTGGTGGGCCTTTTGTCGATCGTGTTCCTTTCCATGGGGGCCTACCGGTTCGCCTTTCCCGTGGGCGGCGCGGAGGCGGGGCTCGCCGCGGCCGCCCTGGCCTCGACCGTTCCGTTTTTTTTGACTTGGACGCGCCGACCGGCGCCGGACGCGGCCCTGGCGGCGGCCGTCGTGTACGCCCACGGGTTGT